>CAZKGY010000299.1:0-2207 GCA_964552305.1 uncultured Comamonadaceae bacterium | reverse complement strand
TGTTCCGTGAAGCCGCGACCTTGGGCCAAAAGTTTGGCGACCACCGCGTCTTCAACACCCCCATCCAGGAGGCCTTCATCATCGGATCCACCGCAGGCATGAGCGCCACGGGATGCAAGCCCATCGTCGAGGTTCAGTTCGCGGACTACCTCTGGCCGGGACTCAACCAGCTCTTCACGGAACTGAGTCGAAGCTACCTGCTGAGCAACGGCCAATGGCCGGTCCAAAGCCTGATTCGCGTGCCCATCGGGGCCTACGGAAGTGGAGGACCCTACCACAGTTCGAGCATCGAATCGGTCTTGGCCAACATCCGAGGCATCAAGGTGGCTTACCCGTCCAACGGCGCCGACTTGAAAGGACTGCTGAAGGCCGCGTTTTACGATCCCAACCCGGTCGTGGTGCTGGAGCACAAGGGCTTGTATTGGTCCAAAATTCCGGGCACAGAATCCGCCAAGGTGGTGGAACCAGACAGCGAGTACCGCGTTCCCCTCGGCAAGGCCCGCACTGAACTGCACGTCGACGAGTCCAAGCGTCAGACAGAAAGCACCGCCACCATCGTCACCTACGGCCGCGGGGTGCATTGGGCCCGGGAGGCCGCCGAGGCCTTCCCCGGTCGGGTGGACCTCATCGACCTCCGGTGCATTCAACCGGTCGATTACGAAGCCATCGAAGCCAGCGTGGCCAAGACCAACCGTTGCCTCGTGGTCACGGAGGAGCCCGTGGCCCACAGCTTCGCCCAAGCCTTGGCTGGCCACATCGCCACGAGGTGTTTCCGTGACCTCGACGCCTCCCCCGAATTGGTGGGCAGCATGGACCTCCCCGCCATCCCGTTGAACGAAGCACTCGAAGCGGCTGTCCTGCCTAGCGCCGAGAAGGTGCAGGACGCCTTGGCATCTTTGTTGCAACGCTGAGCCCATGCGTCACGTCGTCCTCTTTGTCGCCTTCGTCTTGCTCGCCTCCCAAGGACACGCCCAAGCAGGCCGTTGGGTGCTCGATGGTTGGCCCCACGAAAGGCATGGCTTTTTTGCAGGACGCACGGAAGTGGTTGCCGACGGAGCCCGCTTGAAAATCACGGAATGGCCTGAAAACACCGAAGACGCCGCTTCGTCGTTGGTGACCTACTTCATGGGTCAAACAGTCGTCAAGGTGTTCCCCTGGCAAGGCGAACGCGTGGGGCTGGTGTTTGAATCGGACACGCCCTTGCCTCGCGCCGAACGCAACTCTGAAGGACAACTTGTGTTGCCCCCACCGTTCCCACCGCGAGCGGGCCAGGAAGGAACGGTGCCTTGTGGAGACGGGTGCCTCTACCACGTGCGGACAGCGTCCTTTGAACCGTTGGATGAAGGGGCGTTTGCCCCCGGCAAGGCGATGGCCGATGCCTTCGTGGTGCCCGATTCCGTAACGCTCTTCAGCAAGGACGAATTCGTCGCGCGCTACCGCATGGCCCCTCCCGAGCTGACCCCGTTCTCGGGAAAGCGGTGACCCCGTTTGTGCCTCGTTCAAGCCCCTTGATGCGCGCCTGAACGACACCGAAAGCCTTGGTGTGAACTGGTTTCATGAACGTTTGTTTTATGGTCAGCTCTGCCATGGGAACGCCAACCACCATCACCGTCCACGACGTGGAACGACTGAACCCCAAGACCGTCCGCGTGACGCTCAACCCTGGGGAGCACGCTTCGTTGTGGCCCAACGTGCCTGGCGGTTACCTGACCTTCTGTCTCCCGTGCGCCGAGCCTGCCATGACCCGATCGTACAGCTTGGTTCAGGGGCCTGACGACGCATTACCCCAGGTGATCGTCAAAGAAACAGGCGCATCTCGGGGCAGCGCGTTCATCAACCGGAAATTTGAAGCCGGCATGTCGTTGATGGCCTATCCGCCTCAGGGCAGGCTCTTCCCACCGTCTTGGAACGACGAGCCGTCTCGCTTCGTCATGTTTGCTGGAGGGACAGGCATCACCCCGTTGTACAGCGTGATGCAGCACGTGCTGCACGGCGAAGTCCCCCACGAGGTGACGTTGTTCTACAACAACCACAACTTCAAGGACATCTTGCTCAGGGAGGAACTGGACGAATGGGCCTCCCACCCCAGGGTTTCTGTCACGCACATCTTGAACGACGGGAGCATGGACGAGGACCTGCACAATGGCCAGTTGACCAGCAGCAAAACCATGTTGCTTTTGGACGCCATGGAGGACTCAGCTTTGCCA
>CAZKGY010000298.1:0-2212 GCA_964552305.1 uncultured Comamonadaceae bacterium | reverse complement strand
CCCATCGGGCGAAGCACCGTGGGTTGTACGCTCACGGCAGGGCTTGGCTTGAAGCATGCGTAGGCATGTGGAACGAGCCCCAGCAGAACCTTTCGCCAGAAGCGCGCCAGGCCATGGATGCGTTGCTCGACGTGGTTCAGGCCTCTCGGAAGGAGGCGCTCGACGGAGGTCACGGCTTGGAAGACCGTGTGTTTGCGCACTTGGAGGGTGCCTTGGTGGCGCCTTGGATGGTGACGTTGGGCACGGCGTTTGGCACCGCACCCATTGCGAGTCCTGAAGACTTCGGCCAGGCGATGTCCGCCTTGCATGCCACCAAGCAAGAGGCTTGGCTCGACGTCATGGAGGGCATGGGATGGCAAGGAACTGCGGCAGGAGCCTTCTTTTTGAAGCGCTCGTCGGCGTACGGGGTGACGACGTCGTACACCCAAACCTTTTTGTGGGCCAAGGAGTTGTTGCTTGGCGATGGACGGTGGCTGTGGCGAACGGAGCCTGGGGAGCCTGAGGTGCACGTGGATCGTACCCTGAACGTATGGGGGTCGGGGGGCGCGCACGCGGCCTATTTCAGCGACTTGGACGAGGTGGTGAAAAACGTGTTCAATCAACCATTGGAAGACCAACCCCAAGGCCTTTGCGACATGGGGTGTGGAAACGGCGCGCTGTTGTTGCACCTCAAGGAGGTGGTTGCGACCCAAACCCTTCGGGGGCAGCATTTGAAGACGCATCCGCTCATGCTAGTAGGCGCGGACTTCAACCAAGAAGCGCTCGTGGCCACGGCGGACCATTTCCGCCAAGAAGGGGTGGAGGGGCATTTCATTTGGGGAGACATCGGTGATCCCGACCAATTGGCGTTGGATTTGTACGAGCTTCATGGCGTTCGGCTTGGAGACTTGATGAGTGTTCGCTCCTTTTTGGATCACAACCGTGTGTTCAATGCACCGGCCATCGAACGTCCAGATGCGCCCGTGTCCACTGGAGCTTTCGCCTTTCGGGGCAAGCGATTGAAGCTTCGCAACGTGGAACAAAGCCTGAAGGAACATTTGATGAAATGGTCTCCGTACGTGGCCCAACATGGGTTGCTGATGATCGAGCTTCATACCATCGCCCCAGAAGATGCGTGCATGCGTCAAGGCATGATGCCAGCCACGGCGTACGATGCCACGCATGGTTTCTCGGACCAATACATCGTCGAGGTTCCGGTGTTCGACGCGATGGCGGCCGAAGCGGGCTTGGTGATGGATGCCCAAGTGAGCCGCACGTTCCCGAAGCAACTCCCCGCGCCGGTGAGTTTGCGCTTTTTCAGGGCATAACGACCACCTCGCATCGCGAGGTGCTGGGGTGACCATCAACAATTGTGGACAAACCTTGTGAATTCCAAGTGGATACGAATCAGAAGAAATGTTTGTGACCACGATGAGTTTGTTCCTTCTTTGCTACAGCCAAGGAGGTCAACGGCTCGATCAACAGAGGACAAACCCATCTGGATTTGCCAACGGAAGCTCAAGCCAGCCCATCGAAAGAAGGGAGGACCGGTTCGAATGACGGAGCTTCGGCCCGAGATTCGAGCAGAATCGAAAGAGGAAGCCTGGTTGCTTTGGACGAAGGTTCGAAGCGGGTGACGCCGAGAAGGCATGGCTGGTCTCAAGACCGTCCAAGTCGATCGGACGACCCCATCCCCCTCGGACGCCCAGTGCGGTCGGGGAAAGCAGAAGGGTGACGAAGCAAGGTCTCCAGCAATGGAGGACGAGCACCCCATCACGGCACGAGCAATCGTGTTGGTCGAACAGGGCACACGCCTTGTGAGGAAGCCTGACGCTCTTCGGAGGGTCCTGCTGGGTGGGTCGTGAACAACTCGTGGAGCAGGCAATGGATTTCGGTTCTGACTGCCTCCGCCTGGTGAAATCCCCCGGATGCCCAGCATGGCCTGCAAAGGTCATGGCCGGATGGCGCAAGCCTGACGGAGCAAAAGCCCTGAACAAGGGTCGTTTGCTTGGAGGATCCGCATCGGTGAACCCCCTTGGCGGCAACGCCATCGGACGACGCCGGTGCGGATTTCTTTTTTCGTGCAGTTTTTGTCGCGCGGGTTTGGTGGGGGAGAAAGCCTGTCTATCTTTGCCCCCCGAATCGCCCACCCGGGCACGAGGAGGGCCCTGTAGCTCAACTGGATAGAGCATCGCACTACGGATGCGAAGGTTTGGGGTTCGAATCCCTACAG
>CAZKGY010000297.1:0-2221 GCA_964552305.1 uncultured Comamonadaceae bacterium | reverse complement strand
TGCAAGTCCACGTCGGCATCCGAATACCGGTACATGCCATCGACGGTCATGGCCGTTTGGGTGGCAGGCGATTGAATTTTGATTCCGGCATCGTCGAGCCGCTCGCAAAGCCCGGAGTACACCCACCCGCCCAATTCGTCCGAACGGTACCACGAATCCCGGCTGACGGTCACCACGCCCTTGGGAACCTTTGCTTCAAACGTGCCGCCCGAGTTGTCGGGCACGGCAACGACCCAATGGTTGCCTGCTTCTCCCACGACGTCGAGTTTGGCGTTCGCCGCCTTGGCGATGGACTTGCTGCCATCCATCGCCACCAACCGCATCGGCTCTTTCAGCAAGTGCATGGGGTCCGACATGGCCTTCTCGTCGTTGATGGTGAACTGCAGCCCGCCGTCCACCTTGCGCACAATGCGTCCGGAGGGAGCCGTTTCGCGAACGTTCACGTTGCTTCTGCCTTTCTCAATGCGCGCCACGGGCAACCCCGAAGGCATGGCATTCGATGGGGCAACGGGCGCACCCGACGCATCTGTCGTACGCACCACAAACGAAGGTGCGCCGTGCCCACCCCACGACACGTCGAACATCCCTTCTGCAACTTGATTCAGCCCGTACGATTGGCGATTGCCTGCTTCCTTGTCTTCGTACGTCAACGTCAGGCTGACCATGCCATTCAGGTCTTCAGACAATTCCCCATAGGCCGCCCGGTAGCGATAGGTCGTTCCGTCTTCGTCGTTGGCCAGCACAATGGCCGCTCCCTCCTCATCAAGGGTGATGATGTGCGACGTGGCGGACACCACCACGGGCGTGCCATAAAGCACCATGGGCTCGCCGTTGGCATTCAACATCGTGTAGGATGGCTGCGTGCCAGCGTAGGTCCCCATCCATGAGCGTGCAGGAAGGGCCAACGACGTGGCTGGATCCTGGTTCTCCCCTTCTCCACATCCCCAAAAAATCGTGGCCAAGGTGGCAAACACCAGTGCGTATCTCACATTCATCGACAAGTTCATTGGACAGGTTCTCTGGGCAAGGTAACGAGGAACGACGCAGGTTGTTGTGCCGACTTCCCGACCTTCGACCCATGACAATTGTCCGATTCATTCTCGGTCTGACGGCATGTTGCCTCGCTGGCCAAATCCAGGCACAGTGGACCTCCGACGCTTGGACGTTCACGGATCCTACCAGGGAGGACCGCCCCATTCCGGTGAATTTTCTGCGTCCTGACGGGGACCCTGAACCCCTCCCATGGGTGATTGTGGCGCACGGCTTTGTCATGGGTCCTGACGACTACGACGACTTGGCGACGGCCCTGGTGGAACAGGGATTTCTTGTGGGGTTGGTGGACACCGAAACCGGGTTCGCCCCTTCCCACGACGACTACGCCAAGGACCTCATCTACTTGGCGGAGCAAGGATCGCAGGCCCTGGCCGACGCGGACGCGCCCTTGGCCGCATGGATTCAAGGCGACGTGGGCTTGGTCGGTCATAGCATGGGTGGTGGCGCTGCTTGGCTCGCCGCAAGCATGGCCTCGGTCTCGGCAGTTGTCGGTCTGGCACCTGCCGAAACCAACCCCTCGGCCATCGCCGCCGGCGAACAAATCACGGCACCCTCGCTGGTCATTTCAGGCTCGGCCGACGCCGTGACGCCCCCGTCCAGCAACCACCTCCCGATCCACCAATCGGTGACGTCTTCACCCTGCACGGCTTGGGTCAACCTGATTGAAGGCGGTCACTGCGGCTTCGCCGACGAAGGGACCTTGTGCGACTTGGGCGAACTGTTGTTTTCGGGCATGCCTCGAGACGTTCAACAACAACACGCGTTCACCCTCGTTGGGGACTGGTTGCAATTCCACATGGGCCTTGATCCTGCGGGGTTGGATGCCATGGACGCGTACGGCGTAGACCACGACGACGTCGAGGTTGACTTGGCGTGCGTGGTTTCGTTCACCTCTGAGGTGAGCCAAGCATCCTTGGCATGCTTTCCTGTGCCTGCATCGAGCCTGTTGACACTGCAGTCACCGCATCCCAACGCGACTTGGCAGGCGTGGGACCTGCACGGTAGGGCCATGGCGTTGCGATGGGTAGCGGAGGGCCAACTCGACATCCAGGCTTGGCCTGTGGGGGCTTACGTCATTCAGGCAACATCTCCCAGTGGGGCATCCCGCGGTGCCACACGGATCCTTGTGGCTCGCTGAATTCAGCGAGGGGTCCCCGGTGGAAAGGAC
>CAZKGY010000296.1:0-2228 GCA_964552305.1 uncultured Comamonadaceae bacterium | reverse complement strand
ACTGGATAGAGCATCGCACTACGGATGCGAAGGTTTGGGGTTCGAATCCCTACAGGGTCACTAGAAGAAACCCGATTGCAAATGCAGTCGGGTTTTTTTGTGTCTTCAATTCCTTGGTTCTGGGCTGATTGCGCGCGATGAATTACGCACATAATAGTTAATATGTATATTAGCGCAACCAAATCAACCTCATGCGTTACGTACTCACCCTCACGTTGGCGTTGTTCGCCAGCTCTTTTGGCATTGGCCAAACCACCCTTCCCTGGCAGCCCGATGCCGACGGCGACGGCTTCATTGGGGCAGAAGACCTGATTCAATTTTTGACGGTGTACACCACCCAGTGGGGGCCAGATTTGTCCGTGCCGTGCGATTACCAAGGCACGTCAATGGAGACGTTGTTTGCGGACCTGATCAATGGAGACGCCACGCTTGACTCCTTGTATTTTGCTTACAGCATCTACGACAGTGCTTTGGTGTTCGTTCCTGAATGCCCCGAGCAAGTCATGGCGTACAACGCCGTGGAACGCTCCGGCGTCATTCGTTCGTTCGACCGGTTGGTGCTGGATGACGGACGCACGGTGATCACTTCGGGCGAAGAGATTGATGGATTCTTTGCCTTTTTTGACTGGCGCTTCGATCCTGACGGAGGGGTGTATTCCTTGGAATTTGGCGACGCAGCGATTGTGGCAGAAGCGGCCCCGTTCTTTGGAGGACTTTGGCATTACGCCAACGACCACTTTGGTCTGCCGTTGCCAGAAAGCTGGAACCTCGACGAATTGGGATTGCACTTCCCCGCGTACGAGTCCACGCTGGAGCAGTACGGCGAATTCCAATTCGTGCCTTACTGGTCCGCGACCGAAGACTGAGCCGTCATTCCTCCAGAGAGGGGGAAGGAAGATGCGTGTCTATCAACGCGACGATGGTCGCGCACGTGGCTGCGCCCAGTTCGAGTTCTCGTTTGTGAACGTTTTCCCAAACGTCTTGGCTGCTGTGATGCAGGTCGAAGTACCGTTGTCCGTCAGGCACCAAACCAACAAGCAGGGGACGTGGCGACAGTGTTTTCAGCGGCCCGATGTCCACCCCAGCGCCCCCGCGGCCGAAGTAATGAAGGTTGTACGGGGAGAGCAAGGATTCCCAACCACGGACCAGCGCCACTTGGTCGTCCGTGGCATCCATGCGCACGCCTCTCGGCACGAACCCACCTGCGTCTGACTCCATGGCCGCCACGTGGGTGAATGACTCTTCTTCAGCCCTCAAGGCGTAGGTTTTGCCGCCGCGATTGCCATTTTCTTCGTTGATGAACAGCACAAACCGAAGGGTTCTCGATGGCTTGTAGCCAATGGCTTTCAACGCTCGAAGGGCTTCGAGGGTGTGGACCACTCCTGACCCGTCGTCATGGGCGCCTTCTCCAATGTCCCAAGAATCGAGGTGTCCACCGAGCGTGATGACCTCTTCAGGACGCTCCGAGCCACGCCACACTCCGACGACGTTGCCTTGTTCCACCTCACCCAATTCGCGGCAATTCATCCGCATGGCAACCGTGACCACTTCTTCGGATGCGCGTCGGGCCAAGGCGGAGGCGTCCACCGTGGAAACGGCCGCTGCAGGAATGGGGGAAATGCCCTCCTCGTAGCGCATGGATCCGGTATGAGGCAACGTGTCCAACGCGTGGGTCAGGGAACGAACCAACACCCCCACGGCCCCAGCCTTGGCGGCCCGTGCAGCGCCCATGCCACGTTGGTCGTACGCGCCGCCATAGGCCGCGCCAGTGTTGATCAGCAGAGGGTCCATGGGGCGGTTGAACAGCACGATGTGCCCGGTGGCGTCCAACGTGTCCAGTGCATCGAGGTGGCGCACCACCATCAAAGGGGCTTCGAGCCATTGGTCGTCAGGGGTGGGGATTGAGCCTCCCAGGGCTGTGATCCGCAAGGGCGTTGTCGTGCCATCCTCCATCGAGGCACGGGCTTCGGCGAGGTCGCCTCGTGTCCAAGAAGGCACCATCACAGGCATGACCTTGACCTCGTCGCATCCGTAGGCGGCCAAGGTTGCAGTGCCCCAGTCCATGGCTTGTTGCGCTTGGGGCGAGCCGCTCAGGCGGTGGCCGATGCCTTTGCAGAGCTGCCTGAGGTTCTCGTGGGCTTCGCCGTGGCTAAGCACCTCGTCGAATATGGCTCGCACCATCGAGCTGTCGTTGGCAAATTGTCCCCAACCCATCAATTGGATGGAAC
>CAZKGY010000295.1:0-2232 GCA_964552305.1 uncultured Comamonadaceae bacterium | reverse complement strand
GTTTGGGAGACGCCACCGGCCTCCACCGACAGCAAGCTCCCAGCACCAGCAGGGTTGCTCAACGTGCCTTGAACACCCAAAGAGATGCTCTGGTTGCTGTTCTCAAAGCCTTGGTTCATCCAAATTCGAGCGGCGTGGTTGCCCAAGTTGTGCATCACGAAGTCCACCCAACCATTCTGGTCAAAGTCGGCAGTCGCCACCACGTGGGAATTCAGGTAATCGATGGGGTAGACGTCTTCGTCAAACGGGGAGAAAGGCACAGGGTCGTCTCCCGTTTCTTCTGCCAGGAAATTGCGGTAGAAGTGGTTGACGCCGTAGGGGGCGAGGAAGTCGTGCTCGGCCACAAACAAGTCCAGGTCGGTGTCGTTGTCGGCGTCCATCCAAGCCGCGCCCCAACAAAAACGATCCATGTTCAAGCCGTGAGGGGCAGACTGTTCATCGAAATGGCCGCCTGGCTGCCCCACGAGGAGCTTTGCTCCGAGGCCGTCACCGCCAAAATGGGTGTTGGTGTTGAAGATGTCCTGCAGCCCGTCCTGGTTGAAATCTCCGAGGCTCGCAGACATGCAATCCATGACCAAGTCCAGGCCCAATTCATGGGCAACGTTCTCAAAGGTTCCGTCTCCCTGGTTTCGAAAAAGGGCGTTGGCGCCGGATTTGTCGTTGATCACGTAGAGGTCGGAAAGCCCATCTTCGTTTTGGTCCCACCAGAGGCTCTGGAAGCTCAGCCAAACGTCGTCGCATGCCCCAGAGCCGGCGCTGACGTTGGTGAAGGTCAGGTTGCCGTCGTTGCGAAGCAGCGCGTTGCGGTACTGCGGCGAGCCATCGGGGGCCACCTCCACGTACCTGCACAAGTGCAAATCCAAGTCCCCGTCGTTGTCCATGTCGCCGAAGGAGGCCCCAGCAGCTTCCGTCTCGTCCTGAGGCAATCCAGACGCTTCGGTGACGTTGGTGAAGTTGCCGAAACCGTCGTTTCTCAACAGGCCTGAACGACCCGAAGCTTCTTGGATGAAGAGGTCGTCGTCTCCGTCGTTGTCGAGGTCGGTCCACAACAGGGCCTTGGTCTCACTCTCCATGACCCACGGCAACGCCAACACCATGAAGCCATTGCCCTGGAGGTTGCGGAAGGTGCGCAGCGCCCCTTGGGTGTTGCCAAACGTGATGTCGGGCCAGCCGTCGTTGTTCCAATCCGCCGTGCTTACAGCCGCGCCGTACACACCATCCCAATTTTGTTGCGTGATGCCCCAACCTGGCGCGTGGTTGACGAAGACTTGGGCCTTTGCCAACCACGTGAAGCCCAAGGCCAACATGCTTAGATACACACGTGGGGTAGCGAACATGAACCCAATTTAGGGATTCAGCTCGACAGTCAAGTCTCTTTCAGCCAGTTGTTTGTGCATGGGGGCCAGGTCGTCGTAACTCCCAGTCTTGACGGTGCACTTGCCCTTGAAGTGCACGATCATGGCGCATTGCTCGGCCTGCAACGCGTCGTGTCCGCATGTGGTCATGAGGCATTCGATGACGTGGTCAAACGTGTTGTGGTGGTCGTTGAACAACGTCAAGCTCCACTCGTCGTCAAGCAACACATCGGTCAGGATGTCTTCTTGCGTCTCGATGGCAGAGGCCAAGCAGGCGTAGAGAGGGATAAATCGGGGCATCGCTTGTAACGCGAAGATAGGCGGTTATGCACGTTTTGAGGGGCCTTATGCCCATGGGGTGCATGTGTCGAACATCGCCGGGCATTAGATGTTCTGTTGTTGACTCCTCCCATGAAAAACTCTGTCATCTTGTTGGTCGGTTTTGGGTTCCCTGCAGAACTCAGTGATGCTTTGCTTCGTCAAGGTTGCGAAGTGCGCCGTGCTGACAACCCGCTAACCGCGAGTCTCGCGCTCATTCGTCGCGACATCCAATTGGTGTTGGCGGTGGGTTCCTTGGATGAGCAGTGGAACGAGTTCACAGAGGCCATCCAAGGGTCGAACTTTTTCATGCAGGTGGACAACTTGGTCTCTGTGCAGACCAGCTTGGCAGCGGGTTCCAATGGCAATGGTAGCAACGGCTCCAACGGCAACGGCTCCAACGGCAACGGTTCCAACGGTCATCATTCGTCTTCCGACGAGGAAATGATGCAACCGGGCATGAGCGTCGAGCAACTCGTTGCAGCAGTGGCCCAACGCTTGGACGCTCCAGCACCTTCAGACGACCACATCTACACCAAGGTGGGCAACAAACTACGGA
>CAZKGY010000294.1:0-2243 GCA_964552305.1 uncultured Comamonadaceae bacterium | reverse complement strand
TGAGGTCAATGTCCTGGCCGGTCGGGTTGTGAATCTCCAAGGCCTTGTTGTTGCTCGTGCCTTCAACGTACTCCGAGATGATCAAGTCGTCGCACAAGCCAGCCACGCCGCATTGCAGCACGTCGACCAGCAAGTAATTCGTGGAAAGGCTGTCGCAACCAAGCCCCGATGCACCCAACACCGGTTGCCCGTTGGCGGTGGTGGCCGAATCGAGGCCGTTTTGGGTGCTCAGGCCCCACACGTGGTAGGTGCCTGCCTCACCAAAGGCCGCGAAATCAAAAAATGGCGCGTCCGTCGAGGCCAAAATGGTGTCTCCTTCGTCGCAGATGAAGAACGTGTACTCACCCTCCACCGCGTCGCTGAAGTACCCAAAGGTCACCAGCGCTCCGTCTTCCGCCGTCAGGCACACTTCCTCGTCGGGCTCAGCCCCTGCCGTCAACACCGTACCCCCGTCGCACGAGGGGATTTCGCACGTCTCCCCCACCAGCACCACTGGCGCCGCGGCCACGCTGACGCAACCGCCAGCAGGCTCGGTTTCGATGCTGTCAAGGGTGGTCCAACCCACAGCAAGAGGCAAGCTGTGGGAAATGGCGTGCACCTCAAACGTGCCGTCGCCCAGCCCTTCCATGTTGATCGCGCTGCCCAAGAACGTGTTCAACAACTCGCCCGTGGAGGCGTCGATCACCGCCAACGTCAGCAACGCGCTCTCCGAGTCGGACGTGTGGGTGAATCCCACAATCGTGGGACCCAAATCCGTGCAGTACGTCGGCTGCGGGTTGTTCGCCTCAAGCGACCCTCCTTCGCAAGGAAGCACGTTGGTGGTCCCGGGGCTCAACGCTTGCATCACAAACGCTTGATCCAACGGCTCCCCACCGTCAGGCACCCGCGACAGGCCGTCGGCGCCCGCATCGGACTCGTTGCCCGCTTCGGCAATGGTTCCGGTGGCGCCCGGAAGAACGGCGTCCACCAAGGCCGCCATTTGGGGGTTCGTCACGCTGGTGTTTCCGTAGAGCACGGCGTCCAACACGCCCTCGAAAGACGCGGGTTCGTCCACCACAAACGAGGCGGAAGGACCTTCTGCAAGCACGACCGCCGTCAAGGTGTTTTGCCACCCAACGCCCTCCACCGCCAAGAATCCCTCAGCGTCCAGCGACAAGGTGTCCAAACCCACCACGGACTGGACCAACGCGGTCCAAACGCCAGACACCTGAAGCGACTTCAAAATCACCAGCGAGGTGCCCTCCAAGGAGGCGTTGGGTTCGCCGTACAATTCGACAAACTGGCCGTAGTTGGGGCCCGTCACCAGGTTCACTTCGTTGATGACAACGTCTTCTTGCGCCTGGGCGGTTTGGGACGAAAACAACGCGAACAACGAGGCCACAAAGGCCAAAGACAAGGTGGGTCCTTTCATTTTTTTGGTTGTGAATGGACACCGAAGGTAGCGTACCTTTCTTCTCGCGACATGAAGCCAGGAACATCCTTGATTGAAAAGCTCGATGCGTTCATCCGGACGTACCATCGCAACGCGATGCTGCGTGGGCTCTTGCTCTCGTTTGCCACGCTGGTGTTGGGTGGGGGGTTGCTGGTGGCGCTGGAATCCTTGATCCGGTTTGGGGTCGCGGGCAGGACGGTCCTGTTTTACGCCTTTGCCGCGACGGCCGTGGTCGTTCTCTGCGTCTTTGTGGTGTGGCCGATGCTTCAGTGGCTGCGCCTTGGAAAAGGGTTGACTTACGCGCAGGCGGCGAAGATCGTGGGTGACCACTTCCCTGACGTCAAGGACAAACTCCTGAACACCCTTCAACTTCAAGAACAGGTCGCCCACGCGGCGGGCGCCGACGTATCCCTGCTTGCGGCGAGCATTGACCAACGGACCGAAGCCCTGAGGCCCCTGTCCTTCGTCAAGGCCATCGACGCACGACCCTTGCTTCGGTGGTTGAGGGTTGCCGTCCCCGTGGGCGCGGTCCTCTCCTGCGTTGTCTTTCTCAAGCCCGCTTGGGTGACCGAACCCACCACACGCCTGGTTCAACACCGCACGGAATTTGTCGAACCCGCGCCCTTCCAGTTCAACCTGCTCAACGAATCGCTGGCCGTGGGGGTTGGAGAGGCCCTGGTCTTGGACCTCGAGGTGGTCGGAGACGACCTGCCTGGGTCGGTGACCATCGAAACCATGGGTGGGCGGTTCCGCATGGAGCGTCTGCGCAATGGGCGGTTCCGTCACTCCTTCCCGTCCGTGAGGTCGGCCT
>CAZKGY010000293.1:0-2247 GCA_964552305.1 uncultured Comamonadaceae bacterium | reverse complement strand
ATCCAGCAGCTCATCCGCAAAGGAAGAGTCACCAAGACTCAGGCGAGCAAATCGGCCGCTTTGGACGCTTGTCCACAACGCCGTGGTGTCTGTGTGCGTGTTTACACGACCACACCCAAGAAGCCTAATTCAGCCATGCGTAAGGTGGCCCGTGTGCGCCTTACCAATGGAAACGAAGTGAACGCCTACATCGGAGGCGAAGGACACAACCTCCAAGAACACAGCATCGTGCTTGTGCGCGGTGGACGTGTGAAGGACCTCCCTGGGGTCCGTTACCACATCGTGCGTGGGGCATTGGACACCGCAGGGGTCGATGGCCGCATGCAGCGTCGTTCGAAGTATGGCACCAAGCGCCCGAAGGCGAAAAAGTAATCTGACATGAGAAGAAGAGTCGCAAAAAAGCACCGCATTTTGCCAGACCCACGGTTTGGCGATACGCAAGTGACCACGTTTGTCAACAACCTGATGCTGGACGGGAAAAAGAGCGTGGCATTTGGCATTTTCTACGATGCGGTCGACCGCGTTGCAGAGCGCACGGGTGAGGACGGTCTTGAGTTGTTCAAGAAAGCCTTGGAAAACGTCACGCCAGGTGTCGAGGTTCGCAGCCGCCGCGTCGGTGGTGCAACGTTCCAAATTCCCACGCCCATCCGCGACAGCCGCAAGAGCAGCATGGCGATGAAGTGGTTGATTGACTATTCTCGCAAGCGCAACGAAAAGAGCATGGCCGAGCGTCTTGCTGCGGAAATCATTGCCGCTTCCAAAGAGGAAGGCGCCACGTTCAAAAAGAAGGAAGACACGCACCGCATGGCCGAGGCGAACAAAGCCTTCTCTCACTTCCGATTCTGACATTGATCTCAACCAACTGACATGGCTAAGAGAGACCTCAACTTCACGCGCAACATTGGCATCATGGCCCACGTGGACGCTGGCAAGACCACGACCACGGAGCGCATCCTGTACTACACGGGCATCAGCCACAAGATTGGCGAGGTGCACGACGGTGCAGCCACCATGGACTGGATGGAGCAGGAGCAGGAGCGTGGCATCACGATCACGTCCGCAGCGACCACTTGCTTCTGGAAGTTCGACGACCAGCAGTACCGCATCAACATCATTGACACCCCCGGCCACGTGGACTTCACGGTGGAGGTGGAGCGCTCTTTGCGCGTCCTCGACGGCGCCGTGGGTTTGTTTTGCGCAGTATCCGGCGTGGAGCCCCAGTCTGAAACGAACTGGGGTTTGGCCGACAAGTACGGCGTGCCTCGCATTGGCTTCGTGAACAAGATGGACCGCTCTGGTGCAGACTTCTTCAACGTGGTCGGCATGATCAAGGAGATGTTGGGCGCGCGTCCTGTGCCTCTGCAGGTTCCAATCGGTGCGGAAGAGACGTTCAAAGGCGTCGTCGACCTGATTGACAACAAGGCGTACGTCTGGAACGAGGAAGACAAGGGCATGACCTGGGACGAAATCCCCATGCCTGAGGACCTCGTGGATACGGTCGCGGAATACCGCGAGAAGCTCATCGAAGCGGCGGCAGAGCAAGACGACTCCCTCATGGAGAAGTACTTCGAAGACCCCGACAGCCTCACCAAGGATGAAATCGTTGCAGCCATTCGCAAGGCGACGATTGCCATGGACATCACCCCCATTTTGTGCGGCTCCGCCTTCAAGAACAAGGGCGTGCAGACCATGCTTGACGCGGTGATGCAATACTTGCCTTCTCCCTACGACGTGGAGAGCATCACGGGCACCGACCCCGACGACGAAAGCGTCGAGTTGACCCGCAAGCCCGACCCATCTGAGCCATTCTCAGGATTGGCCTTCAAGATTGCGACGGATCCATTCGTGGGACGCCTTTGTTTCGTGCGGGCCTACTCGGGCGAATTGCCTGCAGGTTCTTACGTGAAGAACACGCGCTCCAACAAGAAGGAACGCATCAGCCGCATCTTCCAGATGCACTCAAACAAGCAGAACCCCATCGATTGCCTTGAAGCAGGCGACATCGGTGCAGTGGTGGGCTTCAAAGACATCCGCACGGGTGACACGTTGTGCGACGAAAAGGCGCCCATCGTGCTCGAAAGCATGAGCTTCCCCGCTCCTGTAATCGGCATTGCCATTGAGCCCAAGTCTCAAGCAGACATGGACAAGTTGGGCACGGCCCTCAACAAGTTGTCTGAGGAAGATCCGACCTTCAACGTGTCTACGGATGAAGAAAGTGGCCAGACCGTCATTGCCGGCATGGGCGAA
>CAZKGY010000292.1:0-2306 GCA_964552305.1 uncultured Comamonadaceae bacterium | reverse complement strand
CATGGCCCTGGGTACGTCTGCTTGGCACCAGTAGTATTTCGCGAACCTCGGCAGCAGGTCAAGCACGGGGTCCAAGGACTTGTCCGACACCGCTCCCCACACCACGTGCAACGAGCCACCGCGTCGGTCCACTTCCTGTTCCAAGGCCACGACCAGGCGAGACACCGCATCCACGTTGTGGGCACCATCCAACACCACGGCAGCGCATCCAGGCACGGACACCCATTCCCACCTGCCACGCTGACCAGTGAGTGTTGCGTACCCGTCGAGCGCTTGAGGTTCCAGGATTGTGTCCAGCAACCACCCTTGGTCGCGAAGCACCTTCAATGCCATGGAAGCCGTCTTTCGGTTGTCCTCGTCAAACGGCGACCGCGCAGAACCTTCCCCGCTTGGCATTTTTTGTTCCGCCGCAAAGTGGACCTCGCTGGACGTGCGCAGCGCAGCTTGCAACATTTCTGACTGGGCTTCCGGACGCATGGGGCCCAAGACAACAGGGACCGATGCCTTGAAAATTCCGGCCTTTTCGCGGGCGATACTGCGGATGTCAGGACCCAAAAACTGTTGGTGATCCAACCCGATGTTGGTGACCACGCAGAGCTCCGCTGTCGGGATGGCGTTGGTCGAATCCAACCTCCCCCCCATGCCTGTCTCGAGCACCACCACGTCGCATTGAGAGGCATGAAAATGGACCAAGGCGAGGCCAAACGTCAATTCAAAAAAAGACGGCGTGCCCCATCCCTCGTTGGCCTGCCACTGCTGGACAAATTCCACCACGGCCGACTCAGGAATGCACTGTCCATTGACGCGGATGCGCTCCCGAAAATCGACCAAATGGGGCGAGGAAAACAGCCCCACTTTGTGGCCAGAAAGTTGGAATGCCGCGGCCAGCATGTGGGACACGGTGCCCTTGCCGTTGGTCCCTGCCACGTGCACAAACTTCAAGTGCTTCTCGGGGTTGCCAAGCATGCGGCACACCCTCTTTGTCGCCTCCAGGTTCGCCTTGTAAGCCGGGGCGCCTTGCCGCTGAAACATGGGCAACTGCGTGAACAACAGATGCACTGCTTCCTCGTAGGTCAGGTCACTCAAGGTCGAACCGAATGGTGATGAATCCCGTCCGCCGCGGGCGGGTTGGATCGGCGCTGAATTTGGCCGATTTCGCAGCCCGCTCGGCCAACCGAATGTGGTACGAATCGGCGATGGTGGAATTGTCTCCTCCATCGTACCTCGCTTGAATCACCGTCCCGCTCGCATCGACCACAATGTTGATGCGTACCAGGCCCGAAATCGTGGGTCGCTCCGTCAATTTGGGCTCCCCAATCATCGTCCCTCCATTCAACATGGCGTCTCCAAAGTCCCCTGACACGAGCCCTTTCCCTTCGATGCGCCCAGTTTCCTCTCCTTCGTTGCCGGTGCCATCGTTCGACCCTTGCGACCCTCCGCCCCCGGCACTGGGATTGCCTGGGTTTTGGAACAAATGGGCCGTGCGATCCACACGGACGGGATCCGGCTCGGGTTCTGGCTGGGGCTCTGGATCAGGATCCTTGTTGACCGCCATCTCGCTTTCCGCCTGGGTCTCCACCATCTCCGAAGCTTCGGGCACCTCCGGCGTCGGCTCGGATGCCGCCTCGGCCTCTTGCTCCGCTTCCTGAATCGTCTCGCTCGGCGCCTCCGACTCGGTGGTCCCCCCTGCTTCTTCCACGTTGCCCAAATCCGCGAATCCCACAGCCACGAACTGGTCTCCTGGTGGAGGGTCTTGGATGGTGAAGGCGGTCAGGAAAAAGCACACGCCCACCACCACCGCAAACAACAAGCCACTCAACAGGGCGGCTTGCCGTCGGTTGCGCCGTTCTTGGGACAACCTCGAGGCTTCGATGTGCGATTGACTAGGCATCAACAATCATGGGGCAAAAAGGGTGCCACCTTCATTTGGACGGGTTCGAACCAAGCATCACCTTCCATTGGTTGGCCTTGGCCATCCCGATGAGCTCCACCGTTTGGCCGGTCGGCACATTCTTGTCCACCTGCAGGTAAAGCACCTTTTCGTTTTGCTTGTCCATCTCCAGGGTGAGCTTGGGCTCGAGGTCTTCCCGTGCGATGGGTCGAACCTCCCCATTGAGGTGGTAGGTGCCGTCGCTTTGGATGCTCACCGTGAGCCTCGACGTCACCGAGGTCGTGCCCTTGGACGTGGGCAAATCCACGTTCACTCCGTTGCTCACCAACGTCGACAAAATGACGAAGAAGATGAGCAACAGGAACACCAAATCCGTCATCGAGGACATGTTGCCCGTCAGGCTGACTTTGTTTCG
>CAZKGY010000291.1:0-2318 GCA_964552305.1 uncultured Comamonadaceae bacterium | reverse complement strand
ACGAAGTGGTGGTCGCCGCCTCGGAACGGCCGGTCATCCAAACGGCCTTCAACGTGCCCGCCGACGCCATCCGCGAAGTGGACCCCGGCGCTGCATTGATCATCCAACGAAACGGCAAGGCCCACCTCGAAGAGATCCGTCCCGCGGGCGAGCGCAAGGCTTGCAGCTTCGAGCGCATCTACTTTTCACGCGGAAACGACGCCGACATCTACAGCGAGCGCAAAGCCCTCGGAAGCGCCATCGTGCCTCGCGTGCTTGAAGCGGTGGAACACGATTTGGACCACACGGTCACCAGCTTCATCCCCAACACCGCCGAATCTTCGTTCTATGGCCTGATCAAGGGGCTGGAAGAACACCTGAATGCCAGCAAAATTGCGCGCATCAAAGGGCTGGGCGCAGACCCTGACCACGAGGAAATCGAGTCCATCCTGAACGAACGGCCGCGCATCGACAAGATTGCCATCAAGGACGCCAAGCTCAGGACCTTCATCACCGAAGACAGCTCCCGGGACGACCTGGTCGCCCACGTCTACGACATCACCTACGGCACCGTTGAGCGCGGGGTCGACAACTTGGTGGTCATCGACGACAGCATCGTGCGAGGCACAACCTTGAAAAAGAGCATTCTGCGCATCCTGGATCGCTTGGGGCCCAAATGCATCGTCGTGGCGTCAAGCGCCCCTCAAATTCGCTACCCCGATTGCTACGGCATCGACATGGCGCGGATGGGAGACTTCATCGCGTTCCAGGCAGCCGTGTCGCTGTTGAAGGAGCGGGGCATGGAACACGTCCTTCAAGAGACGTACGAGGCATGCAAGGCCCAACTCAAGTTGCCCTTGAATGAGAACGTGAACAAGGTCAAGGCCATCTACGCGCCGTTCACGGACGAGGAAATCAGCGACCGCATCAGCGAATTGCTGACGCCCCAAGGCATGCAATCGGAAGTCAAAATCATCTTCCAAAGCGTGGAAGGGCTGCACAAGGCATGCCCAAACCACACTGGCGACTGGTACTTCACCGGAGACTTCCCAACACCAGGTGGGAGAAGGGTGGTGAACAAGGCGTTTGTCTACTACATGGAAGGCAACAACGCACGCGCCTACTGACTCAGTGGGTGACCACGATTTTTCGCGTGGTCCGGGTGCCTTCAATGGTCAAAAACGCCATCCCTACGGGCCAGCTTGACACGTCCCACGTTTCGCGATTCGCCCTCAGTCGCCGGCGGTCCATCACCCGTCCATGAATGTCCGTGACGCGAATCCAATCGCCGGCTCGTGCTTCCACGGTGAGCTGGCTTTTCGCCGGCGACGGAAAGGCTGCGAGGGAAGCTTGCGTCGGAAGTTCCAACCCCGTCACGGCGTCCACCACGTATTCGGCGCCTGAAAACACAAGTGTCGTGTCCTCCGCCACGATTTGGTAGTAGTCGTAGGTCTGAGCCACAGGCAGCGGCATGTCTTGCACCCAGTACATCTCCCCAACAATCAGGATCTCTGTTGCTCCCGTCACGGTGCTGTCGTAAACACTTTGCCTCGCATCCACGCGCAAGGCGCCTTCGAAACTCAATTCGTTCGGCAACGTCAACGTCCCCGATTCCAACACCTCCTGTTCAAGGATTTGCCGACGGAACACGTTGAGGCCACTGGCCATGAATTCAAACTCCAAGGAATCGCTGTGGATGTCACCGGCCGCGAGTGGGTAAGGAACGAATCGAATGGCCTCGGGATGCGTGACTTGCAGGCCAGCGGCCCCGTCGACAAAGCCCCAATAATCCATGCCTTCCTCGCTGTAAGCAAAGAATTGCTCGGTCAAACCCCCCGTTGCCGCCACGATTTGCTGGGAAAAGTCCGCGTCTGGATATCCGTCGCCGTAGGCCGAGCTGTCGGCAGGCACGAAGGCGAATTCCACGTTTTGAATGGACGTGGCCGTCGACCAATCAAACCCTGACGGTTGCGACGTGGTCACCCCATAGGTGAAGGTGAATCCGTGGTCAGGCAAATTCGGCTGGGTCATCGACTGAGACAAGGCCGAAAGGGACACGAATGCCAGCGTCGCGGCGAACGATGATTGGAGGAATTTGGTTGTAATCATGGGGCCAAAGTAACCAATCACATCGAACTAACTTTGTGCCATGGCGGCACCCATGCTCTTCTACGACGGGCCATGTCGGCTGTGTCAACGGTCGGTGCGGTGGGTGCGCAAGCACGCGCCAGGGGTGGTGTGCGTCCCCCTTCAAGGCGAGGAAGCCGAAGCCCGTCTGCCCGCCAACCTCGTCACACCCCCGTTGCAAGGCGTTGTGTTCATCGACCCTGCGGGCCAGA
>CAZKGY010000290.1:0-2324 GCA_964552305.1 uncultured Comamonadaceae bacterium | reverse complement strand
GACGTGGTGCACAAAGGACAGCGACGGCAGATCAATTTGGGCCAGATTGAACTTGGTGCGCCCCCCTTGTCGACGCCTCATGCGACACCGTCCGATTTCACAAAGGCACCTTCTGCGTCCAGGTCATTGACCCTTGAGTCAGACCACTCAGCGTTGGTCACGTTGGCCTTGAATGGCTTTGAACCTGGGGGCTTTTTGAAATGGACCGAATTCGTTCCCGAAGGATGCACGTGCTCGGTGCTGAACGACGGGGAATCGGCGCTCCGAACCACCGAAAATTCTGAAATTTTCCTCTGGTTTCAAGCCCCCGACTCCAGCCGCATTGAAGTGGAATTACGGCTGCAATGCCAGCAGGAAATTCATGACAAAATGCCGTTCGATGGCACCCTAGAATGGGCGTTTGGAAGTGAAGGAGATTTGGTCCATATTGCAGGTGTTGAATGGGTGGGGGCCTCCTCTGCCCAACTTGAAAGCATGAAACTGAACCAATCACCTGAAGACCAGGGGGTTACCCCCTACTCTACGGTGCCACCTGACGGTGGCCATGGGTCTCAGGTTGGTTCCAGCTTGACTTACTCGGTGCAATTGTTGGCCAATCATCGAGATGTTTCCCCTGCAGAATTTGCCCGTGCAGTCGCTTTTGATGACGCATTTCACATTGAACGCCACGAGGGATGGCACAAGTACCTCACCGATGCGGTGGAGTCATACGGAAAAGCACGATCGGTGCGTTCCAACGTATGGGCCAACACCAATGCCACAGACGCGTTTGTGACTGCACACCTCGATGGACAGCGCATCACAGTGCAAGAGGCTTTGTTGATGTCGAACGAAACCTGGATGCCCTGATGTCGCCGAAAGCCACAGATTGGAAGTCCGCGGTTCAAGGGTACCACGACTACCTCACCCTCGAACGAGGCTTGAGCAAGAACAGCGTGATGGCTTACATGCGAGACATCCGGCAGTTCATGGAGTTCGCGAAAGGCGAAGAAAACGTGAAAGCGCCCATGGACATCGAGCTCCCTCACGTCGAGCGATTCCTGGGCTATCTCTTTGACCGTGGCTTGGCAAGAAACAGCCAGGCACGAATGCTGAGTGGCGTACGAAGTTTTTGCAAGTACCTCCGCATCGAGGGAATCATGGACACCGACCCCATCCAGCTCATTGAGGCCCCTCGTCCCGAAAGGAAACTCCCAGACGTTCTTTCTGTGGACGAAATCAACCGCATCATTGGCGCGGTGGACATGAGTCGCCGGGAAGGTGTACGAAACCGAGCCATGCTCGAAGTCCTTTACAGCTGCGGGTTGAGGGTCTCCGAATTGATCGACCTCCAGCTGTCACGTGTTGATTTGATTGAAGGCCTTGTCCGAGTGATCGGCAAGGGCAACAAAGAGCGCATCGTGCCCATAGGGCAACAAGCGTGCGACAGCATTGACGACTACCTGAGCCATTACCGCTCCAACATCATTCCTTTGAAAGGGCACGAAGACACTTTGTTCTTGGGCCGCCAAGGAAGGAAAATGACGCGACAAATGGCTTTCACCATGTTGAAGCGAAGCGTCGTCGCGGCTGGCATTCGGAAAAACGTGAGTCCCCACACCTTCCGCCACAGTTTCGCCACCCACCTCATCGAAAGCGGCGCCGACTTGCGTGCGGTTCAAGAAATGTTGGGGCACGCCCAGATCACGACCACGGAAATCTACACGCACCTCGATGGACGTTTCCTGAAGGAACAGGTGACTCAGTTCCACCCAAGGAGTGAGTCGGCAGACCAAAGCATGTCTGACGCGGCGATCGACGAAACGTCGAACGACTGACCCTCAAAGGAGGTTTTCCCGCCACCATTCGATGGCCCCAACCCAACGCTGGTCGAAAGCCACCCCCTCTTCCCACGGAATCCCGAGGTGTCCGAACACAAGTCTCAACACCTCATCCCTGCTGCCTGGATCGACAGGCTCAGCCAACGTCTGTTTGCTCAACTTTTGACCTTGCGCATTCTTGACCACCGGCACGTGGGCGTATCGGGGAGGCTCCAACGACAATGCATCGACCAAGGCCAAATGCGCGGGCGTCGAGTCAAGCAAATCGTCTCCACGCACCACATCGGTCACGGCTTGATGGGCGTCATCCACCACCACCGCCATGTGGTAGGCCCAAAACCCATCGGCGCGTTTCAGCACGAAATCCCCAATGCCTTCAGGCTCAAATTGTTGCCCCCCTACCCATCGATCCGACCAGGCCAAGGCGGGGCGATGCTCGGGCATGGCGAATCGAAACGAGCGGGGACTGACGCCCTCTGACAACCCTCCTCTGCAATGACCTGG
>CAZKGY010000289.1:0-2342 GCA_964552305.1 uncultured Comamonadaceae bacterium | reverse complement strand
GACTGCGAAAACGTCGACATGAGTTGGGTGGTGAATCGAACCGATGCACCCACGGAAGCGAACGTCGCGGTGAGCGTGCCACAGCCGGCTGGAGACACCACGTTCACCACGATGTGCCTTTCCCAGGGATGCCACGAACTGGTTTGGACGGACAAAGGCAACGACGGATTTTCGGGGAACGACTGTGGCGAGTCAGGAGGATTCAGGGTGCTGAACTCCTTCGGTGAAATTTTGCTCGAAGGAGATGGCATCGACTTCGGCACCACCTTGATCGAGACGTTCTGCCTGCCCTTGTATTGGTGCTTTGCCGACTACAATGGGGACGGATTGCGGGGTGTGGAAGATGTCCTGGCTTTGCTGTCCAATTACGGGTGCGATGCATTCTGTGACGCAGACAACAATGGCGACGGTGCCGTGGGCGTGGGAGACCTCATGAACATGCTGTCGGTGTACGGCTCCGACTGCTATTGAGGTTATTCACGTCGAATGTGGACAAATCCATGGAGCGATGTCCAGCACAGGCTTGCTTGGAAGGCAAGCATCTTGAATCTTGCCAACGATTGGATGCCCTTGATGGCCAGTTCGGCCGGCGTTCGGTTAAGTTTAGTTGTTAGTTAGAGAGGCTTTTGCAACGGCAGAAGCCTCTTTTTTTGTGTCCCATGGCTGGTCAAATGCCTTGGGCAAAGGCGTACTTTCGCACCATGAAGGAATTCACCATTGCCCATCCCGTGGAGTTGATTGAATCGTTGATGAACGAGGTTGGCTACCCCACGCGCACGAAGGCGCGGAACGCACTCAAGCGCGGGGAAATTTTGGTGAATGGCGCGCCAGAGGTGAAGGGCAACCTCGTTCTCGAGCCCGGCGTGACAGTCTCCGTCCTTGACGCCAAAGACGCTTCCAAACTTTCGAGGGTGGGTGGAGTCAAGGCGAAGGCACGTACACCCCATCCCAAATCCACGCTCAAGGCTCCGTACCCCGTGGTGTACGAGGACGACTTTGTGTTTGTCTACGAAAAACCTGCCGGCATCGTTTGTGCAAGTCCCAATCCGAAGGTGAAGACGTCTTACACCGCGGTCAAGGCTTACCTCGAGGCCAAAACGGAGACCATGGCAGACATTCACTTTGTGAACAAGTTGCCGAGGGAAGCGAGTGGCTTAATGGTCGTGACCAAGTCCAAAGAATGGAGGGACCACCTGCAAACGAACTGGGCCTCCTTCGACAAAGGGATTTACCTCATGGTGGCAGGCCACTTGCCTGCGGATGATTCGCTGTTCATCCGGCCGGAAACAGGGGAGAACTTTCAGTTGCCTTACCGCACCATGCGGGCAACCGACAAACACACCATGCTAAAAATGAAGGCAGGTTACGAAGTCATCAAAGACTTGCTGCCTGCGTTGCGTCGTGAAGATTGTTTGTTGGTGGGGGTGGGAAAGGCTGCACCCGATCCCATGAAGCGTGGAGGCATCCACTTGTTTGCGCTGGCACTTCAAGGTCCCAATGGGGAAATGATCAACGTCAAGACCCGAGTTCCTCAGGCCTTTTTGAAATTGGTGAAAGGGGGGACATCCCCCAAGCCAATCAAGGTCGGTAAGCGCCGTTGAATCAGAGGGAAAAGCGACGCTCCACCCAATCGCGCAAGGCCTTGGCCTCGTCCAACGGCAGTTCTTTGAATGCCAACCGAAGGGCTCGACGCAATTGCGTGGGCTCTTCATGGACGTGTCGAATCAACAATTGAAATTCTCGAAGCTTGTCCGGGGTCGATTGGAGAGGGATGCCTTGGATTGCCATGGTTCGTAGATGTGCAGGTTGGGCGGGCTTACGCAAATGATTATGGAAAGTTTCAATGCGCCGTTGTTTTGGCATCCAACGGGGGGAAGGTTCCCCGTAATTTCGTGGCCAACATTTCACTGAAACTCCAACCATCATGAACAAAGTCTACGTCGTTGCCGCCGCACGAACACCCATGGGAAGCTTCCAAGGCGCGTTGTCTTCCGTCCCAGCCACTGCCCTCGGCAGCGCGGCCATTCGAGGTGCGTTGACCCAAAGCAACGTGGACGCCTCCCTGGTTGACGAAGTGTTCATGGGCCACGTCCTCCAAGCGAGCGCCGGGCAAGCACCTGCTCGACAAGCTGCCATGGGCGCCGGCGTGGGACAGGACGTGCCGTGCACCACCGTCAACAAGGTCTGCGCCAGCGGCATGAAGGCCATTGCACTAGGCACCCAGGCAATTGCCCTCGGAGATGCCGACGTGGTCGTGGCTGGTGGCATGGAGAACATGAGCTCCGTGCCTCATTACATGGCGGGCCGGTCTGGCGTGAAGTTCGGAGCCATCAAGCTCGAGG
>CAZKGY010000288.1:0-2349 GCA_964552305.1 uncultured Comamonadaceae bacterium | reverse complement strand
CACCCCTACTCGGACATGATTTACGCCTTCATCATCGAAGAGTGGGGCGCAATCCTAGGAGGCCTGGGTCTCATCCTGTTGTACCTCGCCTTGTTGTTTCGCGCGTCACGGACGGCAATCAAGTGCGAATCGGCCTTTGGTCGAAACCTCGTCTTGGGACTAGGCCTCATGATTGTGGTGCAAGCCTTGGTCAACATGGGCGTCTCGGTGCGCCTGTTCCCAACGACAGGTCAACCTCTTCCGTTGGTGAGCTACGGTGGCACGTCGCTGCTGTTCACGTCCTTGTCCATCGGCATGATGCTCGCCGTCTCCCGGGTGGTCATGCAAGGCAGCGAAGCCACCCAACGCGCTTGACCATGCTCACCGACGTGATCATCTCCGGGGGAGGAACGGGCGGACACATCCACCCGGCGTTGGCCATCGCCGACGAAATCAAGCGGCGGCATCCCGACGTGAACATTCAATTCGTAGGCGCCTTGGGACGCATGGAAATGGACAAGGTCCCGAAGGCTGGCTACCCCATTGAGGGCTTGTGGATCAGCGGGATCGATCGATCGCTGACAAGCACCCGAAACCTGACTTTCCCATTCAAGCTTTTGAGTTCCTTGTGGCGGGCGCGCCGCATCTTGCGTCGCCAACGGCCACAGGTCGTGGTCGGCGTTGGTGGATTCGCGAGCGGGCCGTTGCTTGACCAAGCCGTCCGCATGGGCATCCCCACCCTCATCCAAGAACAAAACAGCTTCCCAGGCATCACCAACCGCCTCCTTGGCAACCGCGTCGACAAGGTGTGTGCAGGCCTGCCTGGGATGGAGCGCTGGTTTCCCAGCGAGAAGTTGGTCGAGACCGGCAACCCGCTGCGCGAAAGCGTCTGCGCCCTTGGCAAACCGTCTCCATCTGACGACGCCAAAAGGCACTGGAACATCCCCCAAGACACGCCCGTGGTGTTCGTCATGGGCGGCAGCCTTGGTGCGCGTTCGATGAACCAAGCAGCCCAACGAATCCTGACGGAAATGCCCACGTTGAAGGATCGTGGGTACCACCTCCTGTGGCAATGCGGCGCCCGGCATCACGAAGGCATGCTGGCGTGGCTCGACGAGCATCCGTGCGAAGGCGTGACCTGCTTGGGATTCATCGACCGCATGGATTTGGCCTACCAAGCAAGCGACGTGATTGCTTCTCGTGCAGGCGCCATGTCCATCGCCGAGCTCGCCCTGGTCGGCAAACCCACCATCCTCGTCCCCTCGCCACACGTCGCGGAAGACCACCAGACCCACAACGCCCGCAGCCTGTCCGACCGGGACGGCGCTGTGCTGATGCCCGATCGCGAGGTGGTGGATGCGCTGGGACAAGCGCTGTCCGGGCTCCTGTCGGACAGCGAACGGCGCCAAACCATGGCCACCAACATGAAGCAGGCCGCGCGGCCCGAGGCCGCCCAATCGGTGGTGGATCAAATCGAATCGTTGATTGCCCGCGCATGACCTCCGACGCCAAACGCCACCATTTTCTGCTTGGCATTGGCGGAATCGGCATGAGCGCCATCGCCCGACACCTTCGCCAGATGGGGCATGTGGTTGCAGGGTATGACCTCACCAGAAGCCCCTTGACCGCGGCCCTCGAACGCGAAGGGATGGCCGTCGTCCATGACGACGACCTGAATGCCCTGCCCGATTGGGTGATGACGCTTCCCCCGTCGGAGATGTCTGTGGTGTGGACGCCTGCGGTGCCTCGGCAACTGGGGTTGCTGCAGGCACTCGAAGGGCGTGGACACGCCTTGGTGAAACGCGCCGCCATGCTGGGCACCATCACCCAAGGAAGACCTACGCTGGCGGTGGCAGGCACCCACGGCAAGACCACCACGTCGAGCATGCTCGCCGCCATGTTTCGCGAGCACATCCAGCCTTGCCACGCCTTCTTGGGCGGCATCGATGCCCTGACGCAATCCAACTACCTCACGGCACCCAACGCCCATTGGCATGTGGTGGAAGCGGATGAATTTGACCGAAGCTTCCATCACCTTCACCCCACCCACGCCGCCATCACCACCGTCGACCCCGACCACCTCGACGTGTACGACCAAAAGGAAGCTCTGCACGAAGCCTTTGTCCAATTCGGCAGCCAAGTTTCAGACACCCTCCTTTTGCCCGAAGGCCTGCCGTGGCCTGCCGTCGATGGCCCCCGGATTCGGCGATTTGAGGTGGTTCAGGCGGGAATAAAAAGCAAGGCGGCGTACCACGCAATCCTCCAATCGGACGCCCAAACTGCGACCTTCTGCCTTGCCGAAAGTCTCCCCTTCGAGGCCAAGGTTTCCTTGCCAGGCAAGCACAACGTGGCGAACGCCTTGGTCGCCGC
>CAZKGY010000287.1:0-2361 GCA_964552305.1 uncultured Comamonadaceae bacterium | reverse complement strand
CAAGACCGACGCATTGTGGGTGTCACGCCAGCCATGCCTTCGGGATGCAGCCTGAAATTCATGATGGAAGCCATGCCAGACAGGGCGTTTGATGTCGGCATCGCGGAACAACACGCGGTCACCTTTAGCGCGGGAATGGCCACCCGAGGCTTGGTGCCTTTTTGCAACATCTACTCCACCTTCATGCAACGGGCGTACGACCAAGTGGTGCATGACGTGGCGTTGCAAAACCTGCACGTCGTTTTCTGCCTGGATCGAGGTGGGCTGGTTGGCGCTGACGGCCCCACCCACCATGGCGTTTACGACATGGCGTACATGCGTTGCATCCCCAACATGGTGGTGAGTGCCCCGATGGACGAGCAAGAACTGAGAAACTTGATGTACACGGCGGCCGAAAAGCAAACCGGTCCGTTCGTCATCCGATACCCACGCGGCACCGGATCGATGGTCGATTGGCGCACGCCATTCGAAGAAATTCCCGTCGGACAAGGCCGTCGGCTTCGTCAAGGCGAAGACGTGGCAATCCTGAGCATTGGCGCCATTGGCACCGAAGCGACCAAAGCTGTCGAGGCACTCGAGCAACGAGGCGTTTCCGCCGCGCATTACGACATGCGGTTTGTCAAGCCCCTCGACCACATGCTCTTGCACGAGGTGTTCACGAAGTTCGACAAGGTCATCACGTTGGAGGATGGTTGCGTGCAAGGCGGCATGGGCAGCGCGGTCACAGAGTGGGCCATGGAACACGGGTACCGCGCCCAAGTGGTTCGTCTCGGGGTGCCCGACCGGTACATTGAGCACGGCACCCAGGCAGAACTGTACGCGGAGTGCGGATACGACGCCAACGCCATTGTGGAAAAGGCCACGGAAATGGCGGCAACCCAAGCCACCTCCGAAGGCATGAGGATTGCCTGAGACAGGGCTTTCTCTTCGGATTTTGCTGCCGTAGTTTCGAGGCATGGACGAACCCATCCTCAACCGCGTGGAAGCCAGCGGCATCCTGCAAATTGAATTGACCAAATGGCTCTCCCCTCCTCCTGCGAGTGTGGTGGATTTGGCCGGGTGGCTGGACGGCGGTTTGGTCCTTCGAGAACGTGCCTTTCGTGCCTCGGTGGAGGCCATGGACGTGGAACCCCATCGAGGACATGTGGTGGCTCTCTCTTGCTCCACAGACGCCATCCTGCCCGATTGGGCGTGGCTGCTCGTCGCCTTGCGGTTGAAAGACGTGGCAGTGACGAGCGTGGCAGGGAGCCTTCGCGATGCGGAGAGGGAGGCGTGGCTTTGGTCCATCCAGGACATGGACTTGCAGCCTTTCCATGACGCTCGAGTGATTGTCAAAGGGTGCGCCACCCCCGGCAACGACGGCGTATCCATCCTTGCAGCCTTCGTGCAACGCATCCAACCCCACGTCAAAAGTCTGATGTTTGGCGAGGCGTGCAGCTCCGTCCCCTTGTTCAAACGTCCCTCCAAGCCTTGAATCCATGATTTCACAACCTTCCGACAAGAAGCTGTTCTTGGTGGACGCTTATGCCCTGATTTTCCGGGCCTACTACGCCTTCATCAAGAATCCTCGCATCAACAGCAAAGGCATGAACACGTCGGCCGTGTTTGGCTTCACCAACGCGTTGATGGAGGTCATTCGGAGCGAGAAGCCGACCCACGTTGCCGTGGTGTTTGACCCTCCTGGGCCCACCATTCGCGTGGAGCAATACGAAGAGTACAAGGCGAACCGAGACGAAACACCCGAAGACATCAAGCTCAGCGTCCCTTGGATTGTGAAGGTCCTGGAGGGACTGCGCATTCCTGTGTTGCAGGCGCCTGGCTACGAAGCGGACGACTTGATTGGATGTTTGGCTGGACGTGCAGAAACCCAAGGGTTTGACGTCTACATGATGACCCCGGACAAGGATTTCGCCCAGCTGGTCACGGACAAAGTGAAGATGTTCCGTCCCGGGCGTGGGGGCAACCCGGCAACCGTGTGGGGACCTGAGGAAGTGCTTGAGCGTTACGGGCTCGAACGTCCCAAGCAGGTCATCGACCTGTTGGGCATGATGGGCGACAGTGCGGACAACATTCCCGGCATTCCTGGGGTGGGAGAAAAAACCGCCATCAAGTTCCTCCAACAATTCGGCAGCATGGAGGGCTTGTACGACAACCTCGACGCACTCAAAGGAAAAACGAAAGAACGCGTGGAGTCGTCCAAAGAACTCGCGTTCTTGTCTCGCCAGCTCGCCACCATCATCGTGGACATCCCCTTCGATGAGGATTTTGATGCCATGGCGCTGGAACAACCCAATGCCGAGGCACTCGGGCCCGTGCTCGAAGAACTGGAATTTCGAACCTTGTCACGGAGGTTGCTCGGAG
>CAZKGY010000286.1:0-2381 GCA_964552305.1 uncultured Comamonadaceae bacterium | reverse complement strand
TTGAGCGGCAATGGAGTGTGCGCGACGAGGGCTGTCCTGAAAACAAAACGCCTTAACGTTGTACCCCATCTCGGCAAGCGATGCTGCCGCGGAGCTTCCTGCCAATCCCGTACCAACAACAATCACATCAATCAGCCTCTTGTTGGCTGGGTTGACCAAGCGAATGTTGTTTTTATGATTCGTCCACTTTTGGGCCAAGGGGCCTTCGGGAACTTTAGACTGCAAATAATCGACCAAAGCATCGTCCGCTGGTGAACTTTTAAGTGCCGGAGGAAATTTCGAATCAGTCATGCGCTAGCCATTGAATAATGAAAAGATACAGAGGAATCGAAGCAAAAGCCAATGGTACAGACACAGCAAAAACTTTTCCGGTCATTTCAATCCATCGGGTGTAAGTAAGGTGCCTAACACCAAGACTTTGGAAGCCGCTCGCAAATCCGTGCCAAAGATGAAATCCAAGACCAACCATTCCGACTACATAGAGAGAAACGGCGGCCAAAGCGAAAGAATTAATCGCCGGATTAAAATAGTCCAACACAACCGTGTACAAGTCCTTCAACTCCACGCCCTCTACAAGCTGTTTTGGCATCTCACTGAAGTGCATCTTCCACCAAAAATTTTGCATGTGCGTGACAATAAAAACCAACACAATTGTCCCAAGCAAGGCCATGTTACGACTACTCCATCCTGAATTGGCCGTCCCTTTTTCGACCGCATAACGCACAGGACGAGCCTTGCGATTCTGAATGGTCAGCACAATCCCGTCAACAAGATGAAACAACACGCTGCCATATGTCAGATAAGAAAGCACCTTGACCGCGGGAAATGTGGTCATGAACAAGGCATACTCATTGAACGCCGTTTGTCCTTTCTCGCCAGGAATGAAAAGCTGTAAATTCCCCAGTAAGTGACCAACCAAAAACAAGCAGAGAAACAGGCCTGTAAGGGCCATGACGTACTTTTTCGCGATCGACGATTTGAGAATTCCCGACTTGCTCATTTCAGGAGACAAAAATACGCCACGCCAGTCCGGATGCCAAGTAGAATCATTCTAGACTACAATGCAAGGGAATGAAAAGGGGAAGACCCGCAATGAGCCTTCCCCACGCGGTTACGACGGGTCCGAACGCTTCTCCAGCATGAGCATCTCCCCGACCACCACTTCCGTGATGTAACGGGTCTGCCCTTCTCCATCCTCGTAGGTTCGGTACGTCAGCCGCCCTTCGACCGCCACCTCGGCGCCCTTTTTCAAGTATTGACCCGCCACTTCCGCCAGACCGCCCCAAGCGACCACGTCATGCCACTGGGTGCGTTCTACCTTCTCTCCCTCGCCGTTGCGGAAAGTTTCGTTGGTCGCCACAGGAAAACGGGCTTTCACCTTGCCGTCGTCGAAGGTGATGGTCTCGGCATCCTTGCCGAGTCGTCCAATCAATTGGACTTTGTTGCGCAATGCATTCATGAGTTTGGGTTGTTATCTGAGCCCAAACCTCCCCCCCAAACCCCTCGTCCAGACAGGGAATTGCCCGCCGTGCAGGCTGCGTTCAGAAGCGTCGCTTGTGACCTTGCTGCGCGCTACCTTTGCGGGCCATGACTGACGTTCGAGTACGCTTTGCACCCAGCCCCACCGGGCCACTCCACATGGGAGGGGTTCGGACTGCGCTGTACAACTGGTTGTTCGCCCGCGCCCACGGGGGGACCTTCATTTTGAGAATCGAAGACACCGACCAAGGCCGCTTTGTCGAAGGGGCGGAAGCCTACATCGAAGAAGCCTTGGCATGGTGCGGACTCTCTCCTGACGAGGGCGTAAACGCGGACGGCGACTGCGGTCCCTACCGCCAAAGCGAGCGCAGCGAACTGTACCGCGAGGCGGTGCAGACGTTGCTCGACCAAGGACTCGCCTACGAAGCGTTTGACACGCCGGAAGAACTGGACGCGCTGCGCAAAGCCGCCGAGCCCGACGTCTTCCAATACGATGCCACGACCCGCGGACAGTTGCGCAACCGCCTCGCGATGGGGGCCGAGGAAGTGGCCAAGTTGAAGGCCAGCGGCGCGCCGTACGTGGTTCGCTTCAAGACCCCCGACCAAGAGGAAGAGGTGCCATTTGAGGACGCCATCCGTGGCAGCGTAAGCTTCAAATCGAGCGTGCTGGACGACAAGGTCTTGATGAAGGCCGACGGCCTGCCCACCTATCACCTCGCCAACGTGGTGGACGACCACCACATGCGCATCTCGCACGTGATTCGGGGCGAAGAATGGTTGCCCAGCGCGCCACTGCACGTCTTGTTGTACCGGGCGTTTGGGTGGGATCATCCCGTGTTTGCCCACCTGCCGCTGATCCTGAAGCCCACGGGCAACGGAAAGCTCAGCAAGCGCGACGGCGA
>CAZKGY010000285.1:0-2394 GCA_964552305.1 uncultured Comamonadaceae bacterium | reverse complement strand
AATTCCATCTATGCGCACCTCACGGCTGTGGAAATCGAGCCTACAGAGGAAGCGCATGCTCAGGTCAATGCGAGCGATGTAACACATGTGCTCCTCTCCCATCTTCATGCCGACCATGTGGGCGGATTGCGGGATTTCCCTCACGCCCAATGCTGGACCTCTGAGGAATGCATGAGAGAATTTGGCACCCTGCCCCGTTGGCGGGGCTTTTCCAAGGGACTGCTGCACGACCTCCTGCCTGAGGGTTGGCTGTCCACTTGCAAGGCCATCGAATCTTGCGCGGCCGTAGACCACCCTCAGCTAGGGCGAGGATGGGATGTCTTCGGAGACGGGAGTGTCGTGATGTTTTCCTTCCCTGGACACGCCGCGGGACAACATGGTGCGCTTGTGCAAACCCTCAACCACGGCCCTGTTCTGTTGGCGGCGGACGCCATTTGGAATGCAAAAGCCATCACAGAAAACCGCACCCCCCACGCCATTGTGAGGCTCTTTTTCGACGATTGGCAGGCCTATCACAACACGTTGAATCGGCTGCGTGCCTTTCACCGCGCCCATCCTGAAGTCCCCATTTTGGGGACCCACTGCCCCACCACCCAAGCTTGGGTGACCGACCCCCCAGAATCATGAAACTGCCGTTCAAACTTCAAGTGCTTGTCGCCTTGATCAAACTGCGAAGAGAGCGGCGCCAATTTGAACGCAATCCCGAGTCCCACCAGCGACGGATGTGGCGAACCTTTGGCCAACGCACCTTGTCGCGCTCCCCCCTGTACAAGGACCGTGCGCATGGACAAATCGACGATTTCCCCATTCAAGGGAAAACCGAATTCATCCGTGATTTTGACCAAATCAACACACGAGGCATCCGATTCGAAGAGGCCTTGAATGTCGGTGACGAAGCCGAGCGCAGCCGTGATTTCACCCCCACCATTGATGGATTGACCGTGGGGCTCTCTTCTGGCACTTCCGGAAACAAAGGGGTGTTTTTGGTCTCAGAAGAAGAGCGTGCATGGTGGGTGGCGATGGTGGTTCAACGGATCCTGGGTTTCACATTGAAAAAGAGAAGCGTGGCCTTCTTCCTCAGGGCCAACAGCAAACTTTACACCTCGGTGCAATCGAAGCTGATTCGCTTTTCCTTTTTTGACCTTCTGATTCCCGTCGAACAGCACCTCAGTCGACTCAATGAACTGCAGCCCAACATCGTTGTCGGTCAGCCCAGCCTGTTGATGATGTTGGTGGAATCTCAGCATCGAGGGACACTTCACATCAGTCCTCAAAAGGTCATTTCTGTGGCCGAAGTCTTGTCCCATGAAGACAAACTTGCCATTGAATCCTGCTTTGGAGTATCCGTGCAGCAGGTCTACCAGTGCAACGAAGGCATGTTTGGTCAAACGTGTTCACACGGCAATTTTCACCTGAATGAAGATGGATTGATTGTCGAAAAAGAATGGCTGGACGACACACGATTCCAACCCATCATCACGGACATGAGGCGGACGGTGCAACCTGTGGTCAGGTACAAAATGAATGACATCCTGCATGCCACAACCTGCCAATGTGGGTCCAAGATGGTTGCGGTTTCTCAAATTGAAGGACGCACCGACGACGTTCTCCAATTTGCGTGTGGAAAGTCGATTTTCCCTGATTTCATTCGGCGCACCATCACCGGCGCCCATCGCAACGTCACCAACTATCAGATCGTTCAAGAAGCCCCAGACCTTTTGTCGCTCTACGTGTCCCCTGAATCCCATTGGGACGCCGCCGCTCAAGCCTTGACACAGCTTTTCGAAACGCAAAACATCCGAGACATCAAGGTTCAAAAAGCCACCAACAAAGCCCACGTCCCAGGCACCAAATTTCGCCGAATTCATGCTCAACGTCACTAAACCTTGCCGCATCGTAGGCTCTGGGATGCATGTCCCAAAACCTGTCGACTCCGGCTCCATTGAGGCCAAACACGGTCTTCCAGTAGGATGGGCCCTCAAGCACAGCGGGGTTCAGACCCGCCATTGGATTCAAGGGCAAACGGTCGCTCAACTGGGCAGCCAAGCCGGACAGCAAGCCTTGGACGATGCCGGTTTCACTCTGCCTGAAATCGATGTGTTGATCACAGCCGGGGGCACCAGCGACCAACACATCCCGAGTCAAGCTGCCTTGACCCTGGCTTTGATGGAGGGCGGACATCAAGCCCAGTGCCAGGCGTTTCATGTGGACACCACCTGTCTGAGCTTCATCACCGCATTCCGACTCGCGGCAGACATGCTGCAAGACCCAGAGATTCATCGCATCCTTGTCGTGGCTTCTGAGGTGGCGAGTGTTGGCATTGGGCCCGCGAATTGGGAGACGTTGACCTTGTTTGGAGACGGAGCTGCGGCAGTGGTTGTGGAAAAAGACCCA
>CAZKGY010000284.1:0-2443 GCA_964552305.1 uncultured Comamonadaceae bacterium | reverse complement strand
CGACGCGTCTTCCTGATGGCGCCGCTCCACCACCACTACCAGAAGCAAAACATGCCCGAGTCCAAGATCACCGCAAGGTTCTGGATCGTCGGCATCCTCCTCGCCGTGGTCACCATCGTCACCCTGAAAGTCCGCTGACATGAATCCCACCGACCCCATTCTCGTGCTAGGCGCCGGCGAAAGCGGCGTGGGCTCCGCCTTGCTGGCGAAGTCGCTCGGCGCGCGGGCGTTCGTGAGCGATGCCGGCGCAGGACATGGGGCGGTGGAACTGGAGCGGGCGGGCATCGACCACGAAACGGGCGGACACCAAGTGGACGCCTGGCCCGAGGTGGCCACCGTGGTCAAAAGCCCAGGCATTCCGGACAACGCCCCCGTGGTGAAGACGTGCCGCGACCGTGGATGGGAGGTCTTGAGCGAGATTGAATACGCGTCCCGCGCCCACCGCGCCCTTGGGCACCAGGAACCCGTGGTGGCCGTCACTGGCGCGAACGGCAAAACCACCACCACGTCCTTGATCGACCACATGCTTCGGCATGAGGGATGGGACGTGGATTGCGTCGGCAACATTGGCACCAGCTGGGCGAGACGCTTGTCCGAGCGAATCGACAACCAAGAAGGGGCGCCACGCGCGACCGTCATTGAGGTCAGCAGCTTCCAGCTCGACGGCACCTCGACGTTCCGACCCGACGTGGGGGTCCTGCTCAACATCACCCCCGACCACCTCGATCGGTACGGATACGCCATGGACGCCTACGCCAGCGCCAAGTGGCGACTCACCGCCTCCCAAACCGAGGCGGACCACCTCATCTACAACGCGGACTGCGAATGGACCGGGCGCATGCTCGAGACCCATGGCACCTCCGCCCAACTGCTCCCCCTGAGCGCCGAACGCACCCTCCCCGAGGCGATGCGCGAAGGCCGAGGCGGCGGTTTGGACCCCAACGACAATTCACAATTCATCCTCCAACATTTCAATTCTTTTTCCATGACCATTCAGAAACTGGCCATGCAGGGAAAACACAACCTGTTCAACTCCATGGCAGCCGGCATGACTGGCCGCGTGCTCGAACTCCGCAAAGAAGGCATCCGCGAAAGCCTTCAGAGCTTTGAAGGCGTCGAGCACCGCCTCGAATTTGTCTCCGAAGTCAATGGCATCACCTTCATCAACGACTCGAAGGCGACCAACGTCAACAGCGTGTGGTATGCGCTGGAGTGCGCCAAGTCGCCCGTGATTTGGATCGCCGGAGGCATCGACAAAGGCAACGACTACAGCACCCTTCTCCCCTTGGTGAAGGACAAGGTCAAGCACATGATTTGCTTGGGCAAAAACAACAAGCCCCTCCACGATGCCTTCGACGCACTCGTGGAGTCGTCGTACGACGTGGACACGGCAGAGGCCGCAGTGCAGCTCGCGTACGACTTGGGCCTGCCTGGCGACACGGCCATGCTTTCGCCCGCTTGCGCCAGCTTCGACCTGTTCGGCAGCTACGAGCAACGCGGACGCGCCTTCAAACAAGCGGTCAAGTCCCTTTGATTCCGGCATGAACGAACTGATTGCTGGCATTCGGCAGCGGCTCGAAGGGGACCGTGTGCTTTGGGGAATCGCCTTGGTATTGACCATGGCGTCCATCGTCACGGTGTACAGCGCCATCAGCACGCTCGCCTACAAAGCGGACGGCAACAGCATCAAGTTCCTCTTCAAACAGGGAGGGCTATTGATGATGGGGTGGATGGTCATGTTCGTCATCCATCGGGTGCACTTCAAGTACTTCGCCAAGCTGGCCAACGTCCTGTTCGTTCTCGCCATCGTGGCGCTCGTGTTCACGCTGCTGTTTGGCACCGACATCAACGACGCCAAACGCTGGATCAAGATTCCGTTCATCGGCTTGACCGTACAAACGTCAGACTTCGCCAAGGTCGCGCTCGTGACATGGGTCGCCAAGCAACTCCACACGCGGTCGGACCACCTCGAAGATTTTTGGAAGGGACTCGCACCGATCCTTGCGGGCATCGCGACCGTGTGCGCCCTGATTCTTCCTTCCGACTTTTCCACCGCCGCCATGCTCGGCGCCATTTGTCTCACCATGCTGTTCGTTGGAGGATTGCCATGGAGACACGTGTTCCAAATTGTGGGACTGGCGTTCATGAGCCTCGTGGGGCTCTACGGCGTGGGCAAGGCAGCCCCCGAAGCGTTGCCGCGCTTCGGCACATGGGCGAGCCGCATCGAGAGCTTCGTGGGTTTCGCGTCGGGGGATGCCTCGGCCGAAGCGTCGCAGGAGGACTACCAAATTGAATTGGCCCAAATCGCCATCCACCGGGGCACCCTGTTTCCTCATGGCCCAGCCTCGGGCACGTCCCGGAACTTCTTGCCCCACCCCTACTCGGACATGATTTACGCCTTCATCATCGAAGAGTGGGGCGCAATCTTGGGAGGGCTTGGCCT
>CAZKGY010000283.1:0-2464 GCA_964552305.1 uncultured Comamonadaceae bacterium | reverse complement strand
AGGCAAGGACGCCTTCCCGCTCGAGCTTCCTGAAACCGACGACCAACCCGCCGAAGAGGCCAAGGAAGCACCAAAGAAAGAAGCCAAGAAGCCAGCAGCGAAAAAGGCCGCGGCGAAGAAGCCTGCAGCGAAGAAAGCAATAGCAAAAAAGGCTGCTGCCAAGAAGACCACCAAGAAGAAGGACGCATGAATGTAACTGTCATCGGCGCCGGCACCATGGGCAACGGCATTGCCCACGTGTTTGCGCAATCCGGCCACGACGTGGTCATGATGGACCGCTCGGCAGAAGCCCTCGAGCGAGCCCTTGCCACCATTGGCAAGAACATGGACCGCATGGTCGCCAAGGAGAAAATTTCCGCGGCCGACAAGGACGCCGCGCTCGGCCGTTTGACCACCTCCACCGACTTGGGTGCGGCGGTGGCGAATGCCTCGCTGGTGGTGGAAGCAGCGACTGAAAACGTTGACCTCAAGCTGAAGATCTTCGCCGACCTCGACGCTGCGGCCCCCGAGGGTTGCATCCTGGCGACGAACACGAGCTCGATCAGCATCACGCGGATCGCCGCGGCGACGGGCCGACCCGAGAAGGTCATCGGCATGCACTTCATGAACCCCGTGCCGGTCATGAAGCTCGTCGAAGTCATCCGCGGCTACGCCACAAGCGACGCGACTTGCGCCGAAGTCATGGCACTGAGTGCCCAGCTCGGCAAGGTGCCGGTCGAAGTCAACGACTACCCAGGCTTCGTCGCCAACCGCATCCTGATGCCCATGATCAACGAGGCCATCCTCACGCTGCACGAAGGCGTGGCCGGCGTGGAAGAAATCGACACAGTCATGAAGCTCGGGATGGCCCACCCCATGGGCCCCCTCCAACTCGCCGATTTCATCGGGCTGGACGTTTGCCTCAGCATCCTTCGTGTGCTTCACGAGGGATTGGGGCAAGACAAGTACGCCCCATGCCCGCTGCTCGTCAACATGGTGACAGCCGGCAAACTCGGCGCCAAGTCAGGCGAAGGATTCTACGTGCACACCCGCGGGTCCAAAGACCTCGTGGTCGCCCCGACGTTCGCCAAGTAAGGGGTCCTTACCTTGGGCGCCGTGAGTCCCAACAACCCTCCCTGGCGAGAACGGTTGCACACCGTCATATTCGAAGCAGACACCCCCGCGGGGAAGCGCTTCGACGTGGTGTTGCTTTGGGCCATCGTGATCAGCGTGGCGGCCGTGCTTGTGGAAAGCGTGGCTTCGGTCCGGGAAGCATACGGCACGGAACTCCGGGCATTGGAAATCGTCTTCACGGGGCTTTTCACGGTGGAGTACGCCTTGCGTTTGCTGTCCGTCCGTCGCCCGCTGAAGTACATGTTCAGCTTCTACGGTTTGGTGGACCTGCTGAGCATCCTGCCCACCTTCGTGGAAGTCCTGTTGCCCGGGGCTGCGAGCTTGCGCGTGGTGCGCATGCTTCGTCTCCTTCGGGTGTTCCGCGTGCTGAAGTTGGTGGGGTTCCTTCGCGAAGCCCAAACCTTGAAAGATGCCCTCTGGGCCAGCCGCCGAAAAATCGTCGTGTTCCTCAGCGCCGTCTTGGTGTTGGTGACACTCCTGGGCACGGTGGTGTACATCGTGGAGGACGCCGAGGCCGGCTTCACGAGCATTCCAATCAGCATTTACTGGGCCATTGTGACAGTGACCACCGTGGGGTACGGGGACATCGCGCCGCAGACCGTGTTGGGCCAAATGCTTGCATCGCTCATGATGATTCTGGGCTACGCCATCATCGCGGTCCCCACAGGCATTGTGGGCGCCGAATTGGCCCGCTCAGAACCGGTTGACACGAACACGCAGGCTTGTCCTGGATGTGGCGCGGAGGGCCACGACGACGACGCGTCGTTCTGCAAGCACTGTGGCCACGCCCTGTAGAGGCACACCATGCTTGGCGGCTTGCCGTTCGCGGGTGGGTGTGTATTTTGGACCCCAAACCGGCGCCCGGCGCCTCCACCTTAGAACCATGACCCAACCCACCCGCCTGTTCGACTTCCCGCGTTACCAGCTGGCCACCAAGCCGTTGGACGTGATGATGACCATGCCCAACTACGGCAACCGCGTGACCTACTCCACTGCCCAGTTTGTGGAAGAAATGGACGCGGTGTCTCGCGGGCTCATTGCCATGGGCCTTCAGGCCGAGGAAAAGGTGGCCCTGATCAGCCACAACAACCGGTGCGAATGGAACGTCATGGACCATGCCATCATGCAGGCCGGCGCCATCGACATCCCCATTTATCCCACGATGACGGAGGAGGACTACAAGTACATCCTCAACCACAGCGAGTCGAAATACTGCTTTGTCAGCAACGAAGAACTGTACAGCAAGGTCATGGCCGTCAAGGCAGAGTGCCCCACCCTCGAGGAGGTGTTCACCTTCGAAGACGTGAAGGGTGCGCGCCATTGGTCAGAGGTGGCCAAGGGCGGATCCGAC
>CAZKGY010000282.1:0-2475 GCA_964552305.1 uncultured Comamonadaceae bacterium | reverse complement strand
CCGATTGGTTGGCCAGCCACTTCTTTCAAGACGGCGCCGGCAAAGACGCGATGGCGGCAACTCTTGGAACCGCCTTTGTGGCCTTGCAGATGTACGCGCTCTCTTCCATCCTCGTTTCAGTTTTGCAAGGTGCTGGATACACCAGGCCTGTGTTTGTCATTGAGTTGGTGTCTGTCGGCATTTACGTCGTCGTGGCGTACGCCATGACCTTGGTGTGGCCGCAACCAATCGACGTGATTTGGCGGGCAGATTGGGTGTATTTCCTCGGAATGGTGTTGGGCGCGCTGGTGGCTTTCAGGCTTCTTCCCTGGCAACAGGGTCATCCATCGTTGAGCGAGGCGCCTTGAGCCTGACCTTTGTGGCATGGCAGACACCCAACGCTCGTTGCGCATCGTTTTTTTGGGGACCCCCTTGTTCGCCGCCACTTGCCTCGAACGGTTGCTTGAAAGCCGACATCGAGTTGTCGGGGTCGTCACGGCGCCCGACCGGCCGGCTGGCCGAGGACGCGCGTTGCGTGCCAGTGAAGTCAAGGCGGTGGCTGAAGCCCATGGCCTGCCCCTGGCCCAACCGGAAAAACTCAAGGATCCTCAATTCCATGAGATTTTGGACGAATGGAACGCCGACCTTGGCGTGGTCGTGGCCTTTCGGATGTTGCCGGAATTGGTCTGGAACCGCCCTCCCATGGGCACTGTGAACTTGCATGGATCCTTGCTTCCGCAATACCGTGGGGCGGCCCCCATCCATTGGGCTGTCCTCAATGGCGAAACCACGACGGGTGCCTCCACCTTCTTGTTGCGCCATGAAATCGACACGGGCCATGTCCTGGGAACCGTCCAAGTGCCCATCGGCGAGGACGACACGACAGGCATCGTGCACGACCGATTGCTCGAAGCCGGCAAGCACCTGCTGGCCGATACGGTGGATGCCTTGGCCGATGGCACGGCGACGCCCGTCGCCCAGGAAGATTTGTTGATTGAAGGAGCCATGCTCCACGACGCTCCCAAGCTGTTCAAAGAACACGGACGCATTGACTGGTCGCGCCCTGCGGTTGCCATCCACAACCAAATCCGTGGCTTGAACCCCTTTCCCGGTGCATGGACCACCCTGCCAGATGGAGACTCTTTGAGGGTGCATGCCAGCGCACGATGCGCGACCAACTTTGGCGGGCAACCCGGCACCGTGCATGCCACGAAAAGCGAGCTGATGGTGCAATGTGGGGACGGGGCGTTGTCATTGATCCGTGTGCAGCCTCAAGGCAAAGGCGCCATGCCTGTCAAGGACTTCCTGAATGGATTGCGGGCTCCGATTCGTATTTTGGGGGAAGCATCATGACTCTGTTCTTCCAACGATTGGCCATCCTGTGGTTCGCCTTTGGGCTACTGAACCTGGGCCTCCATGCACAAGACTACGTGCCGGACCTGGGACCTGCGTTTTTGGCCGACGAAGTGGCCACCGTGCGGTTGACGTTGGACCCCCAAGACCTCGAGTTCATCCTCCACCCGGACAACGCCTATTCCAACGTGGAATGGCCCGGCACGTTCGTGTACGAAAGTTCCCAAGGCGTGGACACGGTCGGCAACGTGGGCATCCGGCTGCGCGGAAACACGTCCCGCACGGCAGCCAAAAAGAGCTTCAAGGTCAGCTTCAACACCTTTCTGCAGGGAGGCCAATGGAATGGACTTGAAAAGCTGAACTTGAACGGAAACCACAACGACCCCTCGATGTTGCGGGCCAGGATGGTGTGGGAATACATGCGGGCTCAAGGCTACATCGCACCGCGGATCAGCCACGTGCGCTTGTACATCAACGACGAGTACCGGGGGTTGTACATCAACGTGGAGCACGTCGACGAGGAGTTCCTGAAGAAACGATTCAAGCATGCCCACGGCAACCTTTGGAAATGCACGTATCCTGCCGATTTGGCGGATCTTGGAGACGACCCGGAGTCCTACAAATTCACCCCTCCGTGGAACGACCAGCAGCGGGCGTACGAATTGAAAACCAACGAAACGGCAGACGACTACTCGGCCATTCGTGACTTGTGTCACACCGTGGGAACGGCCAGCGACGGCGAGTTCCAATGCGCGCTGGAGTCTGTCTTCGACGTGGATGGGTTTTTGCGTTTGGCCGCGGTGGAAATTCTCGTGGGACACTGGGACAATTACATCGGCAACCAAAACAACTTCTACCTGTATCAGCGACCCACCGACGGCCGGCTCATGATGATCAGCTACGACGTCGACAACACGTTGGGGATTGAATGGGGTGGCAATTGGGCGAATCAAAATGTATACGACTGGGACCAATGGGGAACCAAACCTTTGTACGACCGAATGATGCAAGTGGAGCAGTACCGCACCCGCTTGGGGTGGTACATCCGTGACCTCGTCGACAACGGCTCGTTCACGGCGGCGGCATGGCTTCAACAAGGCAACACCTTGAAAACCCTTTGCACTTCGGCGGCGTTGGAGGATG
>CAZKGY010000281.1:0-2476 GCA_964552305.1 uncultured Comamonadaceae bacterium | reverse complement strand
TGAGGCGGTTCACCAAAAACGTGACGGTCATTTTCGACGGCGACTCGGCGGGCATCCGCGCCTCGTTGCGAGGCATCGACATGCTCTTGCAGGAAGGCATGGCCGTCAGCGTCGTTCGGTTGCCGGAAGGCGAGGACCCTGATTCGTTCGCGAAGTCTTTGGGCAGCGACAAATTCTCGGCATTCATCCTTGACGAGGCCCGAGACTTTTTGCAGTTCAAGGCGCAATTGCTGTTGGAGGAAGCAGGCAGCGACCCCCTGAAGCGGGCAGACATGATTCGTTCGGTGGTGGAGTCAATCGCTGTCATCCCCGACAGCATTCAACGCTCCGTCTACCTGCAGACTTCGGCCTCGGAGCTGGGCATCGCGGAAGACGTGCTGGGGTCAGAGGTTGCGAAGACCATGCACGCCAAGGCCACCCAAGCGGCCAAACGCAGTGGAACCCGAGCGGCCCCAGCAGCCCCTGCCCCAGAAATGGCGCCACACCCCTCCGATGAGGCATCTCCGGTGGAAGGCCCGTCGCCGCGGGAACTCATCGAGAACAACCTTGTTCGGGCGATGCTCGAGTACGGCACCGACGTGGTGCGGGTGGAGGTGCAGGACGGCGAAGAAAAAAGCACGGTGGAAGTGCCGTTTGCGGAGCTTGTGGTGCACCGCCTTGAGGAAGAAGACATGGTGTTTGAGCACGGCCTCAACCAAACGGTGTTTGAACGCTTCGTGAGTGAATTGGACCAAGAACGGATTTTGACCGCCGAACAGCTGGCCAACGACCCAGACGCCGACATTCAAGCGAAGGTGGCCTCGGCGTTGATTCATCCTTATGCGTTGAGCCCCAATTGGGAGCAGCGGCACAAAATCTACCCCACGGTGGAACGCGACCAATTGACGACGCTCCTCGAAGACAGCTTGCATCGCATGCACCTCATGGACCTCAAGGCCTCCCTTGATCGCATTCGAACCAAAATGGAGGCGGGAGGCATGTCGGTGGAAGAGGAACGCGCCATGCTTGCGGAGAAAATCCATTTGGACCGGGAAATTCAAACCACGTTGGCCCACTTCGGCACCGTCATTTTGCCATGAACGAGATCCTCGACCACACCATCAACATTGGCCACCACAGCGTGGATGTGTTGCAGTTGCTCGAATCCCTGATGGTGTTGGTGCTTGCCCCTGTGGGCCTGGCCATGCTTCGTCGCGCGTCCAAGCGAGGCCCGCGAATTCAGGGCTTCGACAAGGGCAAGCGATTCATCTTGGACCGGCTGTTGGCGCTGACGGTCTGGACGGTGGCCGTGCTTTGGGTGCTGTCCATTTTGGGCGTGGAATTGACGGCACTTTGGGCGGGGTCTGCAGCCTTGTTGGTCGGCGTAGGCATCGGTCTCCAGGGGTTCTTCAACGACGTGGTGAGTGGCTTTGTCCTTCTTTTTGAAGGAGGGGTGCAGGTGGGCAACGTGTTGGAAGTGGATGGCGAATTGGTGAAGGTGGAACGCATCGACTTGCGGACCACGCGTGTCACCACGGTCACCGGCGAATGGGTGATTCTCCCCAACGCGAAGGTGGCTGGCGATTCGGTGGTGAACTTGTCCTTGGGCGGCAAGCCGGTGCGCGTTCACGTGGATGTGGGTGTGGCCTATGGCACGGAGGTGCCTTTGGTGGAGCGCCTGCTTCTGGAGGCCATGGCAGAACAAAAGGAGGTGCTTTCCAAGCCTGCGCCTCAGGTGTTTTTTCAGGATTTCGGGGAATCTTCCCTCGACTTCCGCGTGTCTGGCTGGTTGAAGGACCCTTGGAATCGCATGGCGATTCTGAGCAACGTGAGGAAAGCCATCGACGCCAAGTTCCGCGCCGAAGGCGTGGTGGTGCCCTTTCCCCAACGGGACGTTCACCTGCGCCGGGAAGCCTGAGCTCAGTCTTCGCTCGGCCGGATGGCCCGAATGTGCATGTTCAGCGAGGTCTTTCCGCGGAAGGTGTTTTTCACCAACGTGAAGACCAAATCCATGGCCTTCATGTGGCGCACTTCGTCGATGCGGTCCCCCATGCCGAAGCCAATGGCTTCGTAACGCTGTTGCGGCGAGTCGGCCGACTGGAGGATGAGCTTGAGGTGTCTTCCGCGATGCCCCACGGTTCGAGGGGGAAGGGCTGCGGCGAGGCGGCCTGCCATGAACACAGGGACGCCGTTGCCTGGACCAAACGGCGCCAAGTTTTCCATCTCCTCAAAGACCTTCGGCGTCATCGCGTTGAGGTCAATCTCGAGGTGGTAGCTGATGCTCGGCGCAGGGATGCGTCCATTCACTTGTTGGGCAATGCTCCGTTCAAGGGCGAGGGAAAAGTCGTGCAGTTGGTCGCTCCGAAGGGTCAGACCCGCGGCCATGGGGTGTCCCCCAAATTGCTCCAAGTACGACCGACAATCTTCCAACGCGGCGTGGATGTCGACGCCCTGCACGCTGCGTGCGCTGCCCATCAACAAGCCGTTTTCTTCGCTG
>CAZKGY010000280.1:0-2495 GCA_964552305.1 uncultured Comamonadaceae bacterium | reverse complement strand
GGTGTTGGTGGGCCACCCGGTCGCACCATTGAATCCTGGCAAAGGATCGGCCTGGTCGAGCGCCATCGATTCTCCCGTGACATCCACGAAGATGTCGGCGTGATGGACCGCCCCGGCGAGGCCTGGAATGACCTCCACCGCCTGGATGTACCGGGTCTCTTCAAAATTGGTGGGCACCACAAACCATCGATACTCCTCCGCATCGGACTGGAGGGTGTAGGCCGGGAAATCCGCCACAAAATCCAAGCTCTCCAGCAACGACCCCTCGGGACCAAACGTCGGAAGCTCCACTTGCACCTCTTCGTCGCCGTACGCCATCCCTGTTTCGTACCACTCAACAAACCGCGCAACATCCTGGTCGCTCAACACGTTTTCGCCCACGAAATGCTGGTAGGCGGGGTCGGCAGGCCAAGGCGGCATCTCCCCGTCTTGGATGACGTGAACGTCCGCGTTGGCCGTGAAAAACACGTCCTCGTAGGTCACCAACGGAAACGGCCCCGCCCCCCCGTTGTGGTGGCAATGGGCGCAGTGCGTATGCACAATGGGCGCAATGTCATCCACCCACGTGGGCAGCGTTTGGCCCTGAGCAAAGGCTGCCACCAAGGACAAGCAACCGACAATCATCCGTTTCATCACTCGAAAAATACTACTTGGGCGCGCGCCAGTACAACCAGCCACCCAGCAGGGCAAACAACAGGTTTGGAAGCCATGACGCAAGCAACCGAAGCCCCCCTTCGTCCAAGGGCGACCACGGGGGCAGAGCCATGGCTGCTGCCCACACGGAAATGACTTTCGACGCGAACACAAAGGCGAAGCCCAACACGATGGCGGCAAACAAATGCAGGCCCGTCCCGCCACGCAAACGACGTGCGGCGACCGCCACGCCGATGAAGGTGAGGACCAAAATCGCGAACGGTGTCGAGGTTCGGCTGTGCAAGGTCAGCTCCAAGTTGGCGGTGTCCGCTCCTCGACGTTTGACCTCCTCGAGGTACGCCTTCAGCGCGGAAGTGGGCATGGTCGCGACCACCTCTTTGCGCTCCGTGAAATCGTCCACCCGCATGGTCAATGCCGTGTCGAGGCGGGTCAAAAAGCGATGCCTCTGGGTGCCGTCAGGGCGAAAATCACGGATGCTGGCGTTGACGATTCTCCAGGTGCTGTCCTCGGGCATCCAGGTTGCCTTCGGGGCGACGATGCGCTGCCTCAGGTCGTCTCCCTGCCAAGACTCGAGTTGAAATTTGTACCCAGTGCCTCTGCTGTAATTGACGCTCCGGAAATACACGATTTCGCCGGGCTTCGTCTCGCGGTAAAAGTTCCTGCCATGGACGTGCACCGCCGTGTGGACGAACGCCTCTTCGAAGGCCAACTTCTGCTCGTTCACGCGAGGGGCAATGGCGTGACTCAAGGCCAAGGCCACCCCCAAAATCAACCCCGACGCGACGAAGTAGGGCCTGAGCAACCGCTTGAAAGGCATGCCGCCGGCCAACATGGCGATGATCTCGCTGTTTTGGGCCAAACGGCTCGTCACCCAAATGATGGTCAAGAAGACGATGAATCCGCTAAGCAGCGACCCAAAATGGATGCACACGTTGACGTAGTGCAGCATCGTTTCCCCCAACGGCGCGCTGTTTTCCCGAAGGTTGCCGAGGTGTTCCATCAAGTCGAACACCACCACAATCACGCAAAACACGCCGAGCATGAAGCCAAACGTGCCTAGCAACTGCTTGATGATGTATCTGTCGAGGCGTGTCATGGGAACATTCAGACCCTTTGGGACAATTGAACGACCATTTGGTCTTTCCATGAACGGAACGTGCCTGCCTCAATTTGCTTGCGTGCCTCACGGACCAAATCGAGGTAAAAACTCAAGTTATGCACCGATCCGATGTAGAGGGCGAGCAGCTCGTTTGCACGAAACAAGTGCCGCACGTAGGCCTTGCTGTACATGTGGTCCACGGGGGCGGTGCCCTTGGGGTCGAGTGGGCTCATGTCCGTCTTCCACTTCTCGTTCTTCATGTTCATCACGCCGTCCCAGGTGTAAAACGTCCCTGTGCGGGCGTTGCGGGTGGGCATGACGCAATCGAACATGTCCACGCCCAAGGCAATGTTTTCGAGAATGTTCACCGGCGTGCCCACCCCCATCATGTACCTCGGCGCATCCTCCGGAAGGATGTCACACACTTCCTCGCACATGGCGTACATGTCTTCGTGGGGCTCGCCCACGCTGAGTCCCCCAATGGCGTAGCCCAGCGAAGGCACCTCAGCCACGGCATGGGCCGAGGCGCGGCGCAACTCGGGGTACGTCGATCCCTGAACGATCGGGAACAAGGCTTGCTCGTGGCCGTACAACGGTTCAGTCTCCTTCATGCGCTGCACGCAACGGTGCAACCACCGATGCGTCAGTTCCATGCTGTTTTTGGCGTACTGGTAAGTCGACGGGTACGGCGGGCATTCGTCGAAGGCCATCACGATATCGGAGCCGAGCAGGCGCTGGATCT
>CAZKGY010000279.1:0-2499 GCA_964552305.1 uncultured Comamonadaceae bacterium | reverse complement strand
AGAAAAGAAGAAGGAATTCTTCGCCAAGCACGGCAAAAGTGCAACTGACACGGGCTCTCCTGAGGGCCAAATCGCCATGTTCTCCTTCCGCATCAGCCACTTGACTGAGCACCTCAAGCAGAACAAGAAAGATTACAACACCCAGCGTTCACTCATCAACTTGGTCGGCAAGCGTCGCAAGTTGTTGAACTACTTGGCGGCCAAGGACATCACACGCTACCGTGCGATTGTCAAGGAACTCGGCCTGCGTCGCTGATCCACCATTGAAACTCTCTGAAGGCGGTTGAAGGTCAACCGCCTTTGGCTTATTGGGGCTTGCCGGCCCGTACATACACGAAGACGAAGAAGGCAACATGAATTACACGGTACACAACCAAACCATCGATCTCGGCAAAGGGCGCGAGATCACCATCGAAACCGGCAAGCTCGCCAAGCAAGCACACGGTTCTGTCGTTGTCCGTTCGGGCAACACCATGCTCCTCGCGACCATTGTCTCGAGCTACGAGCCCATGGACGTCGACTTTCTCCCATTGACAGTCGATTACCGAGAAAAGTACGCCGCTGCAGGACGATTCCCAGGCGGGTTCTTCAAGCGAGAAGCCCGTCCTTCCGACACCGAGGTGCTCGTCATGCGCCTCGTTGACCGGGCATTGCGTCCCATGTTCCCCGGCGATTACCACGCGGGGACCCAGGTCATGATTCAACTCATGAGCGCCGACAGCGAAGTGTTGCCAGACAGCCTGGCAGGCCTTGCCGCAAGCGCGGCCATTGCCGTTTCTGACGTGCCATTCGACGGCCCAATTTCAGAGGTGCGCGTGGCACGCGTGGACGGAGAATTCGTCATCAACCCATTGCGTTCTGAATTGGAAGCCGCCGACATGGACATCATGGTGGCAGGCACCATGGACAGCATTGTCATGGTGGAAGGGGAGATGAGCGAAGTCAGCGAAGGCGAAATGGTGGATGCCATTGAGCAAGCCCACGCAGCCATTCGCGTCCAATGCGAAGCCCAAAACGAGCTTGCCAAGTTGGTCGGCACCTTTGGCAACAAGCGTGAGTACTCTCACGAGACCCATGACGAAGCGCTTCGCGATCGCATCCACAACGAATTGTACCCGAAATTCTACGAAGCGGGCAAGACTGGAGCGACCAAGGAAGAGCGCAAGACACGTTTTTCGGAATTGAAGGAGGCGTTCATGTCGACCATGAGCGACGAAGAGAAAGAGGAAAAGGGTGGCTTGGCCAGCGACTACATCAAGTCGGCCCAGAAGAAAGCCGTTCGCGATTTGATCTTGAACGAAGGCCTCCGCTTGGACGGTCGCAAGACCACCGAGATTCGTCCCATTTGGACCGAGGTGGATTACCTCCCCGGATGCCACGGATCATCCATCTTCACACGCGGAGAAACCCAGAGCTTGACCACGTTGACCTTGGGCACCAAGCTCGACGAACAGCTCATCGATGGGGCGCTTGTTCGCAAGAACGAGAAGTTCCTGCTTCACTACAACTTCCCGCCATTCAGCACCGGAGAAGAGCGGCCCCTTCGCGGAACCAGCCGTCGTGAAGTCGGACACGGCAACCTCGCACTTCGCGCGTTGAAGCCTGTCTTGCCTCCGGTTGAAGTGTGCCCATACACCATTCGATTGGTCAGTGAAATTCTCGAATCCAACGGCTCATCTTCCATGGCGACGGTGTGCGCTGGAACCCTGGCGTTGATGGATGGAGGGGTGAAGATCAAGGCACCTGTGTCAGGCATTGCCATGGGTCTGATCACCGATTTGGAGTCTGGCAAGTACGCCATCCTTTCTGACATCCTTGGGGATGAGGACCACCTCGGTGACATGGACTTCAAAGTCACTGGTACCGCTGAAGGCATCACTGCCTGCCAGATGGACATCAAGATCAAAGGCTTGAGCTTTGACCAACTCCGTGAAGCCTTGGAGCAAGCACGTGAAGGCCGTCACCACATCCGCAAGGCGATGTTGACGGAAATTTCCGAGCCACGCGACGACTACAAAGACCATGCGCCGCGCATCGTCAGCCTCGAGGTCCCCGGAGACTCCATTGGCGCCATCATTGGCCCAGGTGGAAAGATCATCCAGGAAATCCAGGCGGAGACCGAGACGAACATCAGCATTGAGGACGTCGATGGCAAAGGCATTGTCGAAATCGCCGCTTCCGACAAGGCTGCCATCGATGCTGCCTTGACGCGAATCAAGCAGATCGCTTTCCCTCCAACCGTTGAAATCGGCGAGGAATACGAAGGAAAGGTCAAGACAATCATGCCATATGGCGCCTTTGTTGAAGTGTTGCCAGGCCAAGATGGCCTGTTGCACGTCAGCGAGTTGGATTGGAAACGCGTGGAAAACGTGGAAGACGTCCTCAAAGAAGGGGAGATGGTCAAGTTCAAGGTTGTTGGTCGCGACCCCAAAACAGGCAAGATCAAGCTCAGCCGCAAGGTCTTGTTGCCCAAGCCCGAGGGATACGTCGAACGCGAGC
>CAZKGY010000278.1:0-2516 GCA_964552305.1 uncultured Comamonadaceae bacterium | reverse complement strand
TCAACGCCAAATTTTTCTGCAGGTCATGCTCTTGGAGCTGCTTGTAGATGTTGACGTTGTAGAAGAATTCGTCTCGCAACCGGTGGTATTCGTCGTGGACCTCCTTGTAGCGGTCCCCAGGCACGTCGCCAGTGGCGTCCCACTTTTCCCTCACCTCATTGAACCGGGCAAACGCCGCGCCGATGTTTTCCTCCTCCTGGATGGTCGTACGGAGCTCAGCGATGAGCGCGGTCTTCACCTCGAGATTGGCTCGTTGTTCGTCGGCAATTCGCTGTCGCCATGCCTTTTCGCGGGTTTTGAAGGACTCCACCAACTCGTTGAACGCCAGTTCTTCGGCGCTCGGTTGGAATTGAAACTTCTCGTCTGGTTCATGGTCTTCGGCAGCCCACGCGTCGCGCTGGGTCCGGAAGTCTTCTTGAATCAGTGAGCGAAACGAATCGATTTCGGTGCGCACATCCTTGCGGATGGCCTCCAGGTCTTCGTTCTGAAGAAGGTCCTGGATACGTTGCAAAATTTCTGACCGCATGGCGGCAAAGTTGTGGTTGTTAGAGGGTGCAAAATACGGGATTCTGAATGACCTTCGGGGACAAGACATGGCAAAAGAGGGGACAAAGGCGTCTGGCGCAGTGCTTGCCAGGGTGATGAAATGGTGCGCGTTGCGCGATCGAACCGAGCGGGAGGCAGCCGTGAAACTGCGGGAAGTGGCGGACAAGTCTGGGGTTGCCATTGAGGAGGACGACGTCTTCGCATGCCTTGACGAGCTGCGTGCCGGAAGCTACCTCGACGACGCCCGATGCGCGGAGTCCTACGTTCGGGCCCATGCGATGCACAAGGGATGGGGTCCGCTGAAAATCCGCGCAGGGCTCCTGGGGCGCGGGGTGCCAGAATCGGTGGCGAATGCGGCACTTGACGCGTGGGATGAGCGCCACTGGTTGGATGTAGCCGAACGCCTGTTGCGCAAGCGTGCATCAGACTTGGCGACCAACAGGGACCGCGTCATTCGGTGGATGTTGGGCCGAGGATTTCCGCAGCACGTGGTCTTGGCGGCCTTGCGTCGTCTTTGAGGGGGACGACCTACTTTTGTCCCCATGTTGACGGTGGACCAAATCAACGCTTTGCAGAAGCGTGTTGATGACCTCAAGGGGTATTTGTCGGTGGAGCAGAAGCGCATGGAAATTGCGGAAGACGAGAAGCTGACGCAGGATCCAGAGTTCTGGAACGACCCCAAGGGCGCCGAAAAGGTCATGAAGCGCATGCGGACCAAGAAAGGTTGGGTGCAGACCTACGACGACTGCGCCTCGGCGGTGGAGGACTTGGGGGTGTTGCACGAATTCATGAAGGCAGGCGAGGCTTCCGAAGACGAAGTGAACGCGGCCTTCACTTCTGCCACCACCGCGATCGAGGAATTGGAGTTCAAAAACATGCTCAGTGGGGAAGAGGACGGCTTGAACGCTGTCATGCAAATCACCTCGGGCGCGGGCGGCACGGAAAGCTGCGATTGGGCGTCGATGCTGATGCGTATGTACCGCATGTGGGGCGACAAGAACGGCTACAAGGTGAAGGAGCTCGACCTTCAAGACGGCGAAGTTGCGGGCATCAAGCAAGTCACCATGGAGTTCGACGGCGACTTTGCCTTCGGCATGCTCAAGGGGGAAAACGGCGTCCATCGTTTGGTCCGCATCAGCCCCTTCGACAGCAACGCCCGCCGCCACACCAGCTTCGTCAGCGTGTACGTGTACCCGCTGGTGGATGACACCATTGAAATCCACGTCAACCCCGCGGACATCACCTGGGAAACGTTCCGTTCAGGGGGCGCGGGTGGCCAAAACGTGAACAAGGTCGAGACCGGCGTCCGCTTGCGCCACGCGCCCACCGGCATCATCATCGACAACACCGAGACCCGATCCCAGCTGGGCAACAAGGAAAAGGCCATGCAGCTGCTCAAGTCGCAGCTCTACGAAATGGAGATTGCCAAGCGGAACGAGGCACGCGACGAGATCGAAGCAGGCAAGAAGAAGATTGAGTGGGGATCCCAAATCCGCTCGTACGTCATGCAGCCGTACAAGATGGTCAAAGACGTTCGCACAGGCCACGAGACGTCCAACGTGGATGCGGTCATGAACGGCGACCTCGACGGCTTCTTGAAGGCGTACCTCATGGGGGAAGGCGCCGGCGCGGACCACGGCGACGTCGATTGACCCAAACCACCGAAACCCAACACCATGTCAACCCGAATCGAAAAGGACACGCTTGGCGAAGTCCACGTCCCCGCAGACAAGTACTGGGGCGCCCAAACCGAACGCTCCCGCAACAACTTCAAGATTGGCCCGGTGGGGTCGATGCCCATGGAGGTGGTTCGTGCGTTCGCCCATTTGAAGCGCGCCGCAGCCCTGACCAATTGCGAACTGGGGGTGTTGGATGCCACCAAAAAGGACCTCATTGTGGCGGCTTGCGAGGAGATTTTGGCGGGATCGCTTGACGACCAGTTTCCGTTGGTCGTTTGGCAAACGGGATCT
>CAZKGY010000277.1:0-2519 GCA_964552305.1 uncultured Comamonadaceae bacterium | reverse complement strand
CGCCATGAAGGCATGGCTTGCGGCAGAAGGGCTGCCGGAGGACCAACCCATCCTCATTCGCCGTGAGATTCTGCGGAATGGGCGGTCCAGGGTGTTCATCAACGACAGCCAAGCCACCGCCAAGCAACTCAAAGCCTTGGGCGAACACCTGGTCGACTTGCATCGCCAAGACGACACGAGGGACGCCTTGAACCCCGACAAGCAGCTTCAAATGCTGGACAAGTTTGTCCAGGACGAAGGACGTTCGTTGCGTGCGTACCAAGAGGCCCATGCCCAATGGAAGGAAGCCTCAGCCCTGCTTGATGGACTCAGAGAGCAAGCCACGTCGCCCTCAGGAGATGCGGATTACTTGAAGCACCAATTGGAGCAGCTGTCCGCGCTCAACTTGGATGCCGTGAATTGGGAGAAGCTCCAAGAAGAGGTTCAATCGCTTGGCAACGCGTCCACCCTGACCCATGCATTGGAGGTCGCCATGGAGGCGGGTCAAAACGACGAAATGGGCTACATGTCCACCCTCGCCGAAGCGCGAAAGCAGTTGTCCACGGTGGCCCACGTCGACAGCGACCTGCGCGAATGCCTGGAACGACTCGAAAGTGTCCACATCGAGCTGGAGGACCTGCTCGCCGAAATGGAAGGACTTCTTGAACGGAAAGCGCCAGACCCCATTCGGTTGGAACGATTGACCCAACAAGCCGACGCCATCCATGGCATGATGAACAAGCATCGATGCGCGTCATTCGAAGACCTGCTCGACAAAGCGTCTTCCATGAGGGCCGACCTCGAAGACGTGGAAAGCCTTCACGAACGGCTGGTGGATGCCGAGCGCTACTGCAACGAAGCCCATGCCGAGATGACAGGCAAGGGAATGGCCCTTCAGCAAGCACGACAGCACGCGTCACAAACACTCGCCTCCCTGATCGTCCCCAGGTTGGTTGGCCTCAAAATGCCTCATGCGTCTCTTGAGTGGACGTTCGAAGAAGGCGAACCCCTCGCGTTGGGCATGCACGTACCGACCCTCATGTTTGGTGCCAATCCAGGCGCACCCATGCTGCCCATAGGTCAAGTGGCGAGCGGGGGCGAGAAATCCCGCCTCATGCTGGCCATCAAAGCCAGCGTGGCCCAGGTGGAAGGAACGCCTGTCGTGGTCCTCGATGAAATTGACACGGGCGTGAGCGGCGAAGTGGCGGCACACATGGGCACAGCCATGAAAGACATCGTGCAAGGCCAGGGCACCCAACAGGTCGTGGCCGTGACCCACCTCCCACAAGTGGCGGCGCTTGCCGACCACCATTACGAGGTTCGAAAGACCACGGACGGCGCCATGACGTTCGTCGAGGTGGTCAAATTGGGTCAGGACGAGCGCACCGGCGCCATCGCCAAAATGCTCAGCGGTTCGACCATCACCGAAGAAGCCAAGTCTCAGGCGCAGCGCCTTTTGGAGGACGCCCTTGGGTGACCGACGTTCGAATCAGAAGGACCAATCCAGACCCACCGATGGCAGGAACGGCAATTGGTCTTTGCGCTGGCCAGTGATCCGGTTGATGTAGAACACGTTGTCACGGCTGTACGCGTTGGTCACGCCTGCGCTCAAATCCAACGCACCGTTGCCATCGAATTTCCACGTCCGCTTGACGTTCAAATCCAACCTGTGGTAAGCCGGCAGACGTCCTTCGTTCAAGCCGGCCAGGTAGATGCTGACGGCGTTGGGATTCGAAGACAGGTAATCCCCAGAAATGCCACCCCCGCCTCCAGGCGCTTGGTAGTATCCCTGGCTTTGGGTGAATGGCAGGCCTGACCCAAGGTTCCAGCGAGCGGACACCAACCAGTCCCCCTGGCCAAACCCTTGGGACGCAACCACGTTCACGTTGTGTCGTCGGTCAAACACAGGGTCGTACCACGCGTACGTGGTCATGTCCCAGCGGTCGACGTTGCCCAAACCGTACACGAACCACAAGTACGTCTCCCGTTCTTCGTACTTCACCACCACGTCCATGCCCACGGCGCGACCCGTCTCCACGATGAAGTCCTTGCGGAAACCTTCTGGTTCATTGGCGTAACGCTGATTGTCCGGGAACAGCTTGTTCCGGTTGAAGTTGGTGAGCTGGGTGAAGTGCTTGACGTAGCCCTCGACGTTGACGTTGAGCCGTTCCGTCACGTCAAATTCCAAGCCTGTCACCAAGTGGTTTGCGGTTTGCAAGGAGTGCCTGCGATCCACCGGCTCGTCTTCGTTCGGGTAAATCAACTCGTCAGGCAATTCCTGAGGGCCCGCAAGGAATCCATAGAACAAGTTCACCACGTCGCGGTCCGAGTTGGCCGAGATCACGTTCTGGGAGTACATGCCCGCTGCCGCCTTCAAGCGCAAGCGTTCGCTCGCCTTGTACTTGATGCCGAAGCGCGGTTCGGGACGCATTTTGGCCAACGAACTGTAGTACTGCATGCGGAGGCTCGGCTGCACAATCCATGCGCCACGCTTGATGGTGTAATCCACGTATCCGCCCAACTCGGTGGTGTTCTCCTGC
>CAZKGY010000276.1:0-2540 GCA_964552305.1 uncultured Comamonadaceae bacterium | reverse complement strand
TGGGATGGGAGGTGCTGAAACGCACACGCAGGTCAGGGTTCACAGCGGCCACCATTTCCAGAAGCTCCGCGAACCTCACGACGGGCTGGCCTTCGTCTTTGACCACGCCCTTGTTGTCGATGTTCCACTTGTACGAATCGACGTTTTGGCCCAACAGCGTCACTTCGCGGTAGCCTGCGTCAAACAACTCGTGGGCTTCCTTGACGATGCTCTGCGGGTCACGGCTTCGTTCGCGGCCTCGGGTGAATGGCACCACGCAGAACGAACACATGTTGTCGCACCCCCTCATGATGCTGATGAAGGCTGTCACTCCCCCTTTGTCCAAACGGACGGGGCTGATCTCGGCGTAAGTCTCCTCGCGGGAGAGCAGGACGTTCACGGCCTTTTGGCCTCCCTCCACCTGATCCACCAAGTTGGGGAGGTCTCGGTACGCGTCCGGGCCCACCACCAGGTCGACCAACTTCTCTTCCTCGAGCAACTTGTCGCGCAGGCGTTCCGCCATGCAACCCAGCACCCCAACCACCAAGCTGGGGTTCTTCGCCTTGTTTCCTTTGAAGTGGACCAAACGGTTGCGTACGCGCTGCTCGGCGTTGTCGCGGATGGCGCACGTGTTCAACAGCACCAAGTCTGCTTCGTCGGCGTCGCGCGTGGTTTGGAACCCTGCATCCGAGAGGATGCTCGCCACGATTTCGCTGTCGCTGAAGTTCATTTGGCAGCCGTAGCTCTCGAGGTACAACTTCCTCGCGCCAGCCCCCGGGCCTGCCACCACCGTGGCCTCTCCTTGACGGCCCTCTTCCAAGACGTGATCTCCTTCTCGCATGGCGCAAATGTACGACTGACAAATTGTCACCCCTTTAGGGGTACCCCGGATTCTGTGCCTTGAGGTTCACATCATGAGCCATGGATGCCTTTAATTTGCCCGTTCGATTCTTTGGAACGGCATTCCATCCAACCTCTCCTCATGGCAAAAAACCTCGTCATCGTCGAGTCTCCTGCGAAAGCAAAGACCATTGAAGGCTACCTGGGCAAAGACTTCAAAGTGAAGTCGTCCATGGGGCACATCCGCGACCTGGCCAAAGGCAACGACAGCGTCGACGTCGACAACGACTTTCAGCCGAAATACGTCGTCAGCCCATCCAGCAAGAAGGTTGTGAGCGAATTGAAATCGCTGGCGAAAAAATCTGAGACCGTTTGGCTCGCGACGGATGAGGACCGAGAAGGAGAAGCCATCAGCTGGCACTTGGTGGAAGCCCTCGGGTTGAAGCCGGAACAAACCAAGCGGATTGTGTTTTCCGAGATCACCAAGCCCGCCATCCTGAAGGCCATCGAATCGCCCCGACAAGTGGATGTCGATTTGGTGAATGCCCAGCAGGCTCGCCGAATTTTGGACCGACTCGTGGGGTTTGAATTGAGCCCTGTGCTCTGGAAGAAGGTTCGGCCTCAGTTGAGCGCAGGGCGCGTCCAAAGCGTGGGGGTCCGAATCATCGTCGACCGCGAGCGGGAAATCGACCAACACGAAGCCGAATCCTCCTTCCGCGTGGTGGGCATCTTCACGACAGGCAAAGACACGGTCAAGGCCGTGTGCAACACGAAGTTCGCGTCGGAACAAGAAGCCATGGCGTTCTTGGAGGCCTGTCAAGGTGCCGAACACGTGGTTCACGCGATCGAAACGAAGCCTGCCACCAAAAAGCCGACAGCCCCGTTCACCACGTCGACGCTCCAACAAGAAGCGTCGCGGAAGCTGGGCTTCAGCGTGTCACGAACCATGGGCGTGGCGCAACGGCTGTACGAAGCGGGCCGCATCACCTACATGAGGACGGACTCCACCAACCTCAGCGACGTGGCGTTGGACGCGGCCGAGGCCGAAATCAAATCGACGTACGGAGAAGCGTACGCCAAGCGCAGGACGTTTGCGTCCAAATCCAAGGGTGCCCAAGAAGCACACGAAGCAATTCGTCCCACGAACCTGGCCACCGCGACGGTCGATGCATCCCGCGAGGAACAGCGTTTGTACGAACTCATCTACAAGCGCACCCTGGCTTCGCAGATGGCCGACGCCAAGATTGACAAAACCGTGGCGAAGATTTCGGTCTCGGGACGCCCTGAAACCTTCGTCGCACGCGGCGAGGTCATCACCTTTGAAGGGTTTTTGAAGCTGTACCTCGAAGGGACCGACGACGAAGACGGCCAAGACGAAACCACCAAGGACATGCTCCCCGCCATGACCCAAGGCCAAACCTTGGGCCAAGAGGAAATCGTGAGCACCCAGCGATTCAGCAAGCCACCTGCACGATACACGGAAGCCAGCTTGGTGAAACGCTTGGAAGAACTTGGCATCGGCCGCCCCTCCACCTACGCCTCCACCATCGACGTCATGCAGAAGCGTGGATACGTGGTGAAGGAGGACCGAGACGGCCAACCCAGAAACTACACCGTCCAGACACTGAAAGGCAACGCCATCGACACCCGCGTCGAAACGGAGCAAGCCGGCCAGGTTCGAGGCAAGTTGTTGCCGACCGACATCGGTTTGGTGGTAAACG
>CAZKGY010000275.1:0-2556 GCA_964552305.1 uncultured Comamonadaceae bacterium | reverse complement strand
CGCCCATCGTACCGCCTGTCGGCTTCTGTCAACCACCACTCGGTCGATGGCCATGCGAGGCTCCAGCCATCGAAACGACATGCTTTCGCGCTTGCGCCAATCGATGAACCCCAAATGGTCGAGCCGGTCCAGTTGGTCGAGGACGACATGGTAGGGCTTTGCGCTGTAGGCGTTTGGATGCATGGACAAGGGGCTGTCACTGGCATGAATCCGCAACCATTCTGCAAGCGGGGCGAGAGGTTCAGGGGGAGGGTGGGCGTTGCGTCCATGAAGCCATTGGACTTCACCCACCATGTCAGAGGGACTCGCTTCCCTTTGGATGAACCCAGCCTGCTCGAGCAGCGCCAATGCCGGGCGGTGATGGGGCCGATCGATGGTTGTCAGGCCTTCTGGTCGCTCCCCGATGGCGACGGCACCTGCGTTGGCAAGTGCCTGGTACGCCTCCCGGACTGCCTTGTCGTCCGGGAATTGTTGGTCAATTCGGTTCTTAAGCGTGGGTAGGTCTTTGTCCTCCACGAACATGACGCAGTCGGCCGGTTGGCCATCTCTACCGGCACGACCTGCTTCTTGCACGTACGATTCCAGATCCATCGGAGGTCCTGCATGCGCGACGAATCGAACGTCTGGTGCGTCAATGCCCATGCCGAAGGCGCTGGTGCATGCCAACACCTGGAGTTCGCCATCTTGCCATTGGCGCTGCAGCTTGTCTTTGGTTCGTGGGGACAGGCCTGCATGGTATCCTTCAGCACGCATGCCTGCTTGCTGGAGCCGTGTGCCCCAGCGCTGGGCTTCGTGGCGCGTGCGCACATACACCAAGCCCTTGCCTGGTTGTGTTTGAACCCACCGAAGGAGCTCCACGTCACGGTCGCCCCAACGCGACACTTGGAAGGCGAGGTTGGACCGGCGCATGGGGGCGGCATGCACGGTGGCAGGGCCCGGCATTTGGGATGCCACATCCTTGAGCACCTCGCGGGTGGCGGTGGCCGTGAAGCATCCCCAAGCCGCCTGAGGAAAGGCATGGGATAGGGCCTGAATGCGCTGAAAGGATGGCCGGAAATCGTGCCCCCATTGGGAAATGCAATGGGCCTCATCGACAACGATGGTGCGTACATCCCAAAATTCCTTGCGGGCCTGGAACATGGGGTGGTCGATCCGTTCTGGGGACATGTACAGAAACTGGGCAGGGCCAAAGCGGACGTTGTCCAAGATTCGGTCGCCGTCGTTTCCCGTCCAAGCCTCTGCGTGGATGCCCAAGCGACGCAACGCCTGGCATTGGTCTTTCATGAGGGCGACCAAGGGCGTGATCACAATGCATAGCCCGCCGCGCATCAGTGCTGGCAATTGAAAACAGAGGCTTTTCCCTCCGCCCGTGGGCAGCATGACCACGACGTGTTTGCCCGACGCCAAATCAACCACGGGGGCCTCTTGGTGTGCCCTTAGCGAGGGCAATCCCCAAACCTCTTGGAGCTTGTCGGTGGCCTCCTGCAACCAGAATGCCTTGCCTTGCGAAGGCTTGCCTGATGGGGATCCGTTGGAAGATTCTTGCCTCTCCATGCGTGGGGGTCGAATGTGTTCCCGAATTTTGGGCTTCATTTCTGAACAACAAAAGTGATGAGGAACATCGTAGCAGGAAACTGGAAGAGCAACAAATTGATGGACGAGGGACTGGCGTGGATGGCTGACATGGCCCCACGCTTGGCTGGTCGAGGTGGCGTGGAAGTGGTTGTTGCACCGCCATCGCCGTTCCTGGCTGCCATGGCAGACGCAGCGCCCAAAGGGTTGTCTGTCTATGCCCAAAACGTCAGCGCCGAAGGCATGGGTGCACACACGGGCGAATACACTGCATCGATGTTGAAGTCGTGCGGGGTGAATGGCGCCATCGTAGGACACAGCGAACGTCGGGCTCGGTTTGGCGACAACGACGAGGTCGTGGCGAGAAAGGTGAACGCATTGTTGGACGAGGGCATGAACGCCGTGTTCTGCTGCGGAGAGACCTTGGAGGAGCGGGAATCTGGCCAAGCCGAGGCAGTGGTTCTCGGCCAATTGAGTGCTGCCTTGGAGTCGGTCTCGACAGACCAGGTGGATTTGTTGGTGATTGCCTACGAGCCGGTTTGGGCCATTGGCACGGGCAAAACGGCCACCTCGGACCAAGCCCAAGCCATGCATGCTTGCATTCGTCAGTGGTTGGTGGAATCCTTTGGGCAGGACGTGGCGGATCGTTTGCCTTTGCTGTATGGAGGGTCTTGCAAGGCAAGCAACGCCGGCGAGCTTTTTTCGCAACCAGACATCAACGGCGGCCTCATTGGCGGTGCGTCGCTTCAGCCACAAGATTTTGTGGGCGTGATTGAAGGGCACCCCGCATCCAGGGCATGACCCCGTGAACAAGTCCTACCATACTTGGACCATCCGATTGGAGCCTGTCCTTCCCGCCAGGGAGGTGGTCGTGGCCTACTTGAACGAGGCCGGATTCAACATGTTTGAGCCCAACGACACAGGCGTGGTGGTCCATGGCGAAGTGGGGGACGTGGACGTGCCGTTGGCAGAGTCCATGCTCGA
>CAZKGY010000274.1:0-2576 GCA_964552305.1 uncultured Comamonadaceae bacterium | reverse complement strand
CTCCGACCTCGAATTGCGCGATCGAGAGACGTTTTGGGCCTCGGGTGCCTGCTTGTTCATCCGCCGTGATGCATGGTTGAGGGCCCGTGGTTTTGACGGGGACTTGTTCGCGCATTTCGAAGAGATCGATTTGTGCTGGCGCCTCAAAAACATGGGGTCATCGGTTGGGTGCCACGGCGCCATTCAAGTCAGGCACCTTGGTGGTGGCTCACTTCCCTCGGAGAGTCCCTTCAAAGCCTACCTCAATTTCCGCAATGCCTTGCTCGTGATGCTCAAAAACCGCCCTGGGTGGTGGCCAGGATTCATGTTTCGACGGATGACGCTGGACGGACTGGCGGCCTGGCGCTTCCTGAGTCAAGGCAAGTGGTCCTTGTTTTGGGCGGTGGGCAAGGCGCACGGAGCGCTTTATTGGCGGTTGCCAAAAACGTTGTCCAAGCGCGCCGAATTGCGAAGGCTGCATAGCGCCTCGCCCAACACGATTGGATGGTGGAACCGCAGCATCGTATGGGCTCACTTTGTCCAAGGGGTGCAATCGGTCAACGAGCTCGACGACATCGATTGATTCAAGGATGTCGCTGGCCAATTGACGCCAGTGCTTGGTTCGTGAACCCCTTCCTTGCGGCATGCCTTGGGGGGTGTCGTTGGCGTTGGGTTTGTGGCTCGCTTCGTGTCACGAGGTTGGTCTTGGAGCACCATGTGTCATGGTGGCTTTGGCAGCCATTTTTCTGGAGCATCGTGGTTGGATGGCGTTCGTGCCCATCGCCATGTTCGGATGGATGTGTGGAACGTTCCTCCTTGCCATGAAGGCGGGCGATCGACAGCCTCGAAACCCAAGTGCGACGATCGAGTGCGTCGATGTCGTGCCACACTTTGTTCCGAAGGCAGCGCATGTCGGTGACCGGGCAAGAGGGACATGCGTTGTTCGCAACGACCGTTTGAATGCCAAGGCTTGGCTTCGATGGCCCAAGGGGGAAAAGGTGTTGCCAGGCAAGCATTGGGTGATGCTGCAACCAGTGGATGGGGCCAACAGCGACCCCGCCCTTGCCTTCGATTGGCACGGCCATTTGCAAAGTCTCGGGGTTGTTTGGGAGGGGCAGGTCTTGCAATCCTTGGCTCCCTTGAATCCTCCTGCGTGGCGTGACAGGTTGACGTTGGCATGGCGACAAACCTTGACCAGGCGTTTGGGCGATGTTTCTTGTTTCCCCCTAATCCTCGGCATGTTTGGTGGCGATCGCTCCCTCATTGGAAGGTTGCAACGAGATCAATTTTCAGGCTTGGGAATTGCCCATGTCTTGGCTGTAAGCGGGTACCATGTGGGCTTGGTGGCGGGGATTTTTTTGTTGCTCTTGCGACACCAAAACCGATGGGTGAAGCGGCTCAGTGTAGCAGGTGTCTTGCTTGCTTGGTGGTTTGTGTTTGCAACGGGGACTTCCCATTCTGCGATCCGGGCAGCGTCCATGTTGACTCTTGCATGGGGCAGTTGGGTTTCAGGGTTGAAGGTGAATGCATGGCAAGTTTGGGGCATTGCCGGTTGCTTGGTTTGGGCATGGGATCCGATGGCGCCAAGTCAATTAGGCACGCAACTCAGCTTTGCGGCCACGGCAGGGTTGATTGGCTGGAGGAATCTGCGATGGTGGAACGCGCCTGTCGTTGCACAATGGGCCACGATTCCTTGGTCGCTGGGAGTGTTTGGAGGGATACCCGCGCTGTTTTGGCCGGTCAATGTGGCCATGGGACCTTGGCTGATGGGATTCGCCGTGTTGGCAGGACTTGGCCTTGCATGGGAGCCGCGCATCCATTCGTTCTTGGAGGCATGGGTCCGTGGGTTGGACGCATGCTTGGAAGTTGTGTGGGGGCAATGGCCTGACCAACGAGTGGGCTCTTGGATGCTTTCGTGGGACAAACGACACGTTGTGCTTGTGCTGTGGGGCTTGTTGGGAATCCAATGGATGCCTCAAGGGTTTCGCCGAAGGTTGGTGGTGAGATGCTTGGTACTTGCGGCGTGCATGGTGACAATTGGGTTTGCGACCCTACGCGTTCAACAGCCGTCGGCCATGGTGATGCTCGCGTTGCGAAGCAAGACGCCGACCTATTTGTTGCACGATGGCCGCATGGCCACGGGATGGCACACGCGTCCAAAGGATTCGGTGCTCGTCATTGCCGCCGCGAAAAACCTTGGTCTGCACCTAGGCGATCAGCATTGCCTTCGCAGGTGGCCATTCACGAAAAAGGTCCATCCCCCGTTCGAGGCATGGACCCATTCTTGGATTTCCTGGTCGCCGAGTGACACGGTGACCAGCACTTCAAAATCCATCAGTTCAATTTCAACAAGTTGGTGAGGGTTTGGTCCACGTAGCCTTCCCATTCTGGAATGTCTGCAATGGGAAGAATGGCGTTCACCCGGTTGTTCCGTCTTGAATAAATGGCTTCGACAAAAAAGCCATTCACCTCAAAAATGCACAGGATGTAACGATTCTCGATGATGCGTTGCGCGAGGCAGATGCCGTGGTCCCACATGTAGCTGGTCTTTTGATCCAAGGGGAGCCTGTTGAAGGAGTCGAGTTTCATTGGGGAGA
>CAZKGY010000273.1:0-2581 GCA_964552305.1 uncultured Comamonadaceae bacterium | reverse complement strand
GCCAGCGATTGGAGTCAAGACCAAACGAACCCCATCCATCGCGTTGTCAATGCCTAGCAAACGCTCCTCGTAGGACCGAAACACCAACCCGCTTCCGAATTGGTCGTAAAAGTTGCCTACCGTGACGTCCACTCCGCGGTCCCGGTCGGCGTAACGCCCAAACCGGTACCCCACGCCGCTGCCGTCAAACCGACCAGGAAACCCGAGCAACGAATTCAAGTAGCTCTCGTAGCGGACGCCGGCGCTGAAGTTGCCCTGGTTGTAGAGCAAGTTGGCGAAGGCGTTGTAGCCGGTTTTGGAAGGCGGGACCTGCGCGCCGATCAGGGAATCTTCGGCGTAGGATTGCCACATCACGGACACGTTGCCGGACACGGTGGGTTCGACGCCTCCACCCATTTGGCCCCAAGCGTGTTGCCCAAACCATCCAACCAAGGCCAACAGCAAGCCGGCCTTCACGCAGTTCGAAGCCTCCATCACTCCACGAATTTCAAGAGCTCTTCGTACAGCTCGTACTCGTCTCCGTCGGCGTAGTTGTTGTGCGACCAAACGACCTCTCCACTCGGCGCCACGACAAAGGTGTGCGGGACGTTTTGGACGTTCAAGGCGCGCGCGAAGTCTCGGTTGGGATCCAGAAGGATGTCGTACTCCCAAGACACGCTGTTGACGTAAGGCGCGACGCGGTTGACGCTGCGCTGGTCGTCGATGCTGACGGCCACCACGCGGACGCCCGTTTCATCCACCCAGTCGTCGTAGAGCTCGGCGTAGTTGTTCAATTCTCTCTTGCACGGGCTGCACCAAGTGGCCCAAAAACAAAACACCGTGGGGCCTTCCTCTTGCAACAGCGATTGGGTGTTTACGGCGTTTCCATCCATGTCTTTCAGCGACACGTCAGGCAGGGTCTGGCCCATGGCCGTGGCTTGGAATGCCACAACCAAACCCAAGAGGGACAGGCGACGGAGAAGGAGATTCATGCGTTTCTGGTTTGCAGGTGGGTGGTCATTGCGCTAGGCCTGACCAACATTCAGGCCAAAAATACACCGACGTCTGTCAACTGACCATGTTCGGTGTCGGGCAGGCTTTCGTATCTTTAGGGGATGAAGCAATCTACCCTTCTTTTTTCGGTGTTCGCCCTGCTCGCCACTGTGGCCGTGAATTCAGCCCAAGGACAAGCGACCCTGGTGAACGCGCCGGACACAGTGTACATGGCCATTGACACCATGGGCACGTCGCCTGCTGAAGTGCACTGGGACGTGGTCAACGAGACCGATGCCTCCATGGCTTTGATGGTGTCTCGATTCTTCGTGGACACCGTTTCCCCGTTCAATTATCCGTTCGGGACTGACGGCAACACCCCTCCCATGCCTCTTCCGGGTTCTTACGAGCGTTTCTGTTGGGGCCCGACGTGTTTCAACTACGGCCAGGACAGTTCACCAACAAACGAAGCGTTTTTGGTTTCCTTGGATCCCGGGCAGGGCACAGACACTTTCCGCGGGGACTTCTACCCCAACGGCGTGGAAGGAGAATCCACGTTGCGGTATTGCTTCATCGATCTGGCGGGAGACTCGGCCGAAGTCTGCCACGATGTGACGTTCGTGGCCACGGCCACAGCCTCGTTGGGCCGCGAACCTGTGAGGGCTGACAATCCTTCCTTCACCATCGCACCCAACCCGACACGGGACGTGGTCCAAGTTCGGTTGCAAGAGGCACGCCAAGGCACGCTGGAACTGCGCAACCTCGTGGGCCAAGTCGTCGCATCGTGGCCCGTGAACCCGTCCACCACCCGCTTGCAGCTTCCCATTCAAGCGGGCGAAGGGCTTTGGCTCATGACGTACTCCGTGGAGGGCCGGGTCGTGTCGACCCAGCGCCTGGTGGTTCACTGAGGCCTCTCTGGCCCGGCAGGGCAACCACCACTCGAGAATCCCTCTTGTACACGGAGGGGTGTGCATCCTTTGCATGACTTTCCGTTGGCTGCACCGGCAATCATGCTGAATTTCGCACGCACATGCAGTCGAATATGAAGAAAGAGGCGCTGGAGTATCATGCCAGGGCCCGACGAGGAAAGGTGGAAGTCATTCCCACCAAGCCGTACAGCACCCAACGAGACCTTAGCTTGGCCTACAGCCCTGGCGTGGCGGAGCCTTGCAAGGCCATCGCGGAAAACCCCCAAGACGTCTACAAGTACACCGCCAAGGGCAACTTGGTGGCAGTCATCAGCAACGGCACGGCCGTGCTTGGTTTGGGCGACATCGGTCCCGAAGCAAGCAAGCCCGTGATGGAGGGGAAGGGCGTGCTGTTCAAGGTGTTCGCGGACATTGACGTGTTCGACATCGAGGTGGACGCCAGCGACGTGGATCAATTTGTCGCGACGGTCAAGGCCATTGCGCCCACGTTTGGTGGCATCAACTTGGAAGACATCAAGGCGCCCGAAGCCTTTGAAATCGAGCGACGCCTGAAGGAAGAGTTGGACATCCCCCTGATGCACGACGACCAACACGGCACTGCGATCATCAGCGCGGCAGCTCTGCTCAACGCCCTGAAGTTGGCCGACAAGCGCATTGAGGACATCCGGGTCGTGGTGAGT
>CAZKGY010000272.1:0-2583 GCA_964552305.1 uncultured Comamonadaceae bacterium | reverse complement strand
CAACGCGTCCAACACTTTGGTCAAGGCGACCGTCTCCGGAATGGTGCTCGAGGTGCCCATCAAAAAGGGAAACAGCGTCATCGAGGCCAACAACTTCAACGAAGGGACCACCATCGCATCCGTGGCGGACATGGCGGACTTGCAATTCGTGGGCAAGATTGACGAGAGCGAGGTGGAAAAGTTGCACGAGGGCATGCCGATTCGATTGACCGTCGGGGCCATCGAAGGAAGCCAGATTCCAGCCACCTTGGAACACATTGCCCCCAAAGGTGTTGCAGAGGGCGGAGCGATTCAGTTCGAGATCAAGGCCGCCGTCATCTTGGAGGATGGACAATTCCTCAGGGCGGGGTACTCGGCCACGGCCGATGTGGTTTTGGACGAGCGAACGCAGGTGCTTGCCGTCAGTGAACGACTCATTCAATACGACCAGGACCAGCCGTTTGTCGACGTGTTGGTGGGGGAGAATGCCTACGAACGACGCGACCTTGAGGTTGGGTTGAGTGATGGGCTAGTCACCGAGGTGTTGTCGGGGTTGACCGAGTCTGATGCGGTCAAAATTTGGAACCAGCCCCGTTACGAATGACGTTCCCCGAAGCCCGGCTTCGCACCGGTTTGCCAGCCGCGGAAGCCAAGGCCTTCGCGAAGGAAACGACCCATCATCCGGGTTGGGTGCACGATTTGATTCGCATTTCGTCGCATCCAGAAGGAGGGACGGTGCCACGCAAAGCCGCTTGGGTGCTGCGTCATGCAGCCTTGATGTCCCCTGCATGCATTCGGGGTCGCGCTTCAGCCATCTTGGATGCGGTGGACGCATGTCAGGACGCCAGCGTGCACCGCGAGCTGCTCAAGGCCTTGCTCGAGGCCCCAAAGGACGAATTGTCGGCGCTGGGCGAATCGCTTTATGACCTCGGCCTGGGGTTGTGTGCAGATCCGAAGTCGCCAGTCGCGATGGTCCATGTCGGGGTGATGCTCCTGCACGCGTCGTCGTTGCCCTTGGGCGAAGAAGTCGTCGAGGTGTGGCGTGAGAAAGGCCGGTCGGCCCCCACGCAACCACTCGCCAGGTTTCTCGCCAAGCAACTCGCAGCCCTGAAGGGCCATTCATGACTTGATGAACTTCAGAGACGTGCCTGTCCGTTCAGGTGCGATCCCCTTGGGGCTTGGGGCCACGGAATTTGGGCCGCTTCTTCCAACGGCGCTTGCCATTGGGCCGCGAAGGCTGGTTGCCTTCGCCCGTTAGCTTGCTCCGACGATCGTCCTTGGAGCCTCGGTTTGAGGCAGCGCGTGAGTCGTTGCCTTGCTTGGGACGACGGGATGGTTGGCCATGTCCCCCGCGTCTTCCGCGTCCTTTCTTCGCGCTGCCTTGGCCAGGTTCTTGCCCCTCCTTGGGAACCTTGTGGGTCTTGGAGTCTGCGGTGATGAGGGGAAGGTCCAGATGCCACTTGTGGTCCTTTTCCAAAGGGATGTCGCGCTTGATGAGCCGAACGATGTCCCGCATGTGGTTGCGCTCGTCGCCTTCGTTCACCATGGAGAGGGCGACGCCTTCTCGCCCAGCGCGTCCCGTTCGACCAATGCGGTGAACGTAGGTCTCGCTGATGTTGGGGATTTCGAAGTTGATGACGTGGCTCACGCCTTCGACGTCAATGCCCCTTGCGGCGATGTCGGTGGCCACAAGCACATGAATTTTCCCTTTGCGGAAGGCATTCATGGCCTTTTCGCGTTGCGGCTGGCTTTTGTTGCCGTGGATGGCCTCGGCTCGGATGTCGTGCTTCTTGAGGTATCGAACAACCTTGTCTGCGCCGTATTTGGTGCGGGTGAACACCAGTGCCGTCTCCACCTCAGGTTTGTTCAAAAGCTGAACCAGCAGGTCCCGCTTGGCGCCTTGACTCACAAACATCATCCGCTGATCCACCGTTTCGGCGGCACTGCTCACGCGTGCCACTTCCACACGAATGGGGTCGATGAGGATGGTTTTTGACAGCTCGACGATGCTCTCGGGCATCGTGGCACTGAAAAACAGGCTTTGACGCGTTTCAGGCAGCATGGCGATCACCCGCCGAATGTCATGGATGAAGCCCATGTCGAGCATGGTGTCGGCCTCGTCCAAGACCAAAAATTCAATCCACTCCAACGACAGCAGTCCTTGGTTGCACAAGTCCAGCAACCTTCCCGGCGTGGCCACGAGCACATCGGCCCCTTTGCGGATCTGGGCGACTTGACGGTGCTGGCTCACGCCCCCAAATATCAGGGCGGTGCGGACCTTGACGTTTTTGGCGTACGCCTTGACGTTCTCGTCAATTTGGGCGGCCAATTCCCTTGTCGGGGTGAGCACAAGCACGCGGGGAACCGCGCGACCGTGCATCATGTTGTGGGCCAAGTGGTGCACCAAGGGCAAGGAGAACGCAGCGGTTTTGCCGGTGCCTGTTTGGGCAATGCCCATCACGTCACGTCCGTCGAGGACGTGTGGAATGGCTTGTTCTTGGATGGGGGTGGGTTGCTCGTATCCGAGCGGAATCAGGGCTTCAAGCACCTTGGGGTGCAGGCCCATGTCAGAAAATTTCATGAGAAAAGGATGGCGCCACGAAT
>CAZKGY010000271.1:0-2591 GCA_964552305.1 uncultured Comamonadaceae bacterium | reverse complement strand
TGGAGGATGTGTATCGCACGTACGACTACGGCTTCGACGACGACGCCTTCTTGAATTGCTTGACTTCCGGATGGGGCAACCACGTCACCCAAGGCATCGCCTCCTACGTCAACACACGTGCTCCCTCTGCCTACAGCCAAACGGCGGATGCCCAATTCCCTCGAGATGTCCAAGGCTGGGTCTACACCCCTGTGGTGGACGACACCCTGCGCGTCAAGGCCGAAGCGGCGGGCTCCCCCATCACGGTGCAATTGCACCTCAGCACGGATGGCGGACCGTTTGAAACGCATTTGATGGCCGACGATGGCCTCAGTGGCGATGGCTTGGCGCAAGACGGTCGCCACGGCATCAAGTTGCACCTGCCCGGAACCGATCAATGCCAGTGGTTCGTCTCAGCGTCATACGTGGACGGGGCCCAACCCACGGACCCTTGCGTTCCCGCACAAGCATGGATCAGCCATGCTGAACAGGTGCCGTTCCGACTCAACGAGGTCATGGCGCTCAACAGCACCTTCCTCGCCGACGAAGCCGGAGGATACGGCGACTGGGCTGAAATTGTCCATACGGGAGAGACGCCTGCGAACGTCGAGGGGCTCATGCTAACCAACCGGCGAAGCGAGCCCCAGCGGTATGCCTTCCCTTCGTTCACGGTGGATCCCGGGGACCATCGTTTGGTTTGGCTGGACAACGATCCTGAAGAAGGTCCACTGCACGCCCCGTTCAACCTGGACGCCGGGTCGGACAACTTGATTTTGAGCGTCTGGGACTCGTTTGGATGGCGTTGCGTGGACGCCATCGAATGGAACAACGTCCCCGTGCCCAACACGAGCTACGGACGACTCACGGACGGGGCGCCAGAATGGGTGACGTTTGTCCCCAACACCTCGACTCCACCCACGCCCAACGCGCCCAACGCCGGACCATCCAATGGCCCATGCCCTGCCGACTTGACTGGTGACGGGGCCGTCAGCGTCAGCGACGTGCTGATCGTGCTCGGCAACTTTGGATGCTTGGACGGATGCGAAGGCGACCTCGACGGAGATGGGGGTGTCGGCGTCAACGACATCTTGGGCGTGTTGAGCGCCTTCGGCGACGTGTGCTGACCGACACAAAAAAGGGTGACCGTACGGCCACCCCTTGTTGATTCTATGGTGCTGTTGGTCAACAGTCGCCGCCAAAGGCGCTGAGTATTTGGAGAATGTCGCCCACGGTGACTGCATCGTCGCCGTCCACGTCGTTGCCGCAAGACGCCGAACAGCCAAATTCACCGAGCACCTGCAGAATGTCGGCAACCGAGACAAATCCGTCGCCATTGACGTCCTCTGGACAGAGGTTCGGTTCGAGCTCATCGCCTTCCACGACGCCGTCGCAGTTGTTGTCAATCCCCTGCCCTGTTCCAGGTGCACCGGGGTACACGCTCGAATCACCATCGTTGCAGTCGCCAGTGACCAAGCTCAAGCCCGGACCAAGGTTGCAGATGTCCGCAATCCCTGCGTCTCCGCCAATGCCGTCGCCATCCAAATCCTCGTACACGATGTCGTACGGGTATTCGCACGAGCCATCGTCCACGGTCGCCTCGGGGTTGTAGTTGCACGAAAAGATTTCCGTGCACCCAAGAACCTCCTCGGATCCGCCATTTGACTCACAAAGCCCCACCACCGTGACCGTGGCGTCGTAGGATACCCCACCACTTGATGTCCAGCCATTGGTGAGCGTGATGGCCCATTCGCCGTCTCCAGAAAGCCCCAACCCTTCGAGGTTGACCGCCGCGGTGTAGTTGCCGGTGGTGCTCACGTTCCACCCTCCAGGCCATGCGCCGGCAACCACGCATGACGATGTCACGTTGTAACCGCCAATGCCCACGCAAGCCCCATTGGGTGCGGCGATTTCCATCAACAGATCGCCTGCCCACGAGCCGTCGCCCGCGGCGTTGGTCCAATCCAAGGACACGTTCACCGAAACCAAATCGCCGTAGGCTGCAAATCCTGTCGGCGTCCCCGCCTGAGAGGCGCCCAAATTGAGTGCCACGGCGTTCACCTCAAAATCGCACGACGGGCATCCCGCCACAGGGTCAGGCATGACACAGGAACCATCGTCCACGAGGGCAGATGCATCGTAGTTGCAGGCAGCCGGATCCGTGCATCCAGTGCAGGTGCTGTTGTCACCCCCGCACACGCCGCATGAATCGTTGTACAAGCAGCTGCCGTTGTCCGTGATGGCTTGTGGGCTGTAGTTGCATGCGGCAGCATCGGTGCATCCGAGGTCGGGGTTGCATGAATCGATGGCCAAGTCCAGCGCATTCTTCACGTTCAAACGCCCCCCGGTGACGGTTTCTCCGACCAAGTTGGGAACCACATCCACCCCCTCGAGGATGTAGCCGAGTACAGCATCCGCAGTGCTCTGAGGCGAAGTCAAGGCGCTTGATGCCAAGTCGGCACAAGGCGCGCTGTACACAAGCGCAATGCCTCCTGCGACGCAGGGGCTGGCGAACGACGTGCCCGACGTCGACGAATAGCCCGTCGATCCGGAAGGCAAAAAGACGGCCTCTCCAGGCGCACCGAGATCAATGGTCGTGGCGCCGTAGCCCGAAA
>CAZKGY010000270.1:0-2593 GCA_964552305.1 uncultured Comamonadaceae bacterium | reverse complement strand
AAGAGGGATGCAAAGGCGTTTCATGAGATCATTCAGGTTTGCAGACGACGCAGTCCATGCGGTTGTGTAGGCCAAAATGCAGCACCGCTGGTTTGGCAGGGGCACGGAAGTTGTCAAATGGGGGGTGCAACGAATCGGGAAGTGCCGCACGCATGGCGGCGGTGCGGTCGGCACGACAAGCCTTCATGGCGGCTTGGATGGCCGTGACCTGCTCCAACAAGGCATCCTCCGAGATGGCTGCACGTTCCAAGCTGTCGCGTTGGGCTTGCCAATGACCGAGGCAACGGTCGGCTGGCAACGCCGCCTCGAGCACATGTTGTGCCAATTCGGCGTCCAATCCAAGGGCCTGACTCACGTCTTGGGCCGCACGCATGGACTCGCTTACTGGAAATTGGGCGAGGACGCCCAAAGGCCCCCCAAAGAACATCAACCAAACCAACCTCATCGCTTGCGGCTTTGGGTGGCGACTTCCTTCCACAGTTGAATGGCTTCGTCCAGGCCATTGGCGCTGCGCCACATGGTGCCGACGGGGAAGTCCGGCTGAATCGTTTCTGAGGCGGCCCAATCATCGGTGTCCTGGGCCATGTAGATGGCGGTGGAAAGGCTCACGTGAATGCCAGACTCAGGGAGGCGGACAAGGAATGGGTTGCCCATGGTTCCCTGCGCAGGCCCCATGCAGGCTTCCCCAAGGACAGGCCCTCGTGTCGTCGCTTGAAATGCTCCCGCAAACGAGACGGTGGCGGACGCCGATTCTCCATCCATGATCAACGCCATGGGGCCCTTTTGGTGGTAGGATGCCACGGATTTTTTGCGAAAGGTCAAGGTGTCAATCTCTCCCAGCGCTAGGTTGGCCATGTCGTAGATGTACGCGGCTTCTTCGCTTTGATGCCGGTGCTTGTTCACCCAGCGCTTGCGCAGGCCACGGTACACCTTGCGATGCATGGCCAAGGTTGCCTGGCTTTGTTTGGCCACAAGGGCATGGGGCAACGTCAAAGGCTCTTTGGCCACGTGGCGCCAAAGGGATTCCATGCGTGGGGATTGTCCGCCTGCGTTGCTTCTGAGGTCGATGACCAACGGAACGTTCCATTGTTCCAACAGAAAGAATCCTCGCCACAGCCGGCGGTGGTACTTGCCCCATCCACCGTCGGAAAAGGAGGATATTTTGAGGCTGGCGACCCCAGGCCATGTGGTTCGCACCTTTTCGGCGTGTCCTGTGTCTGCCAAACGTCGTGCCTCGCGACGCTTTCGACGGTCGTCCCATCCACTGATGCCTGTGCCATCGGGAAAGGTCCAGTCGACCACAGGACGTCGCGTGGAGATCGGGGCCCACGCTTTGGCCGCCTGCCGCAGTGGAACTCCGACGGCGATGGATGTTCGAGCAAGCATGGTTTGGGGGTCAAGCCAGTCGACACGGAGCGTGTCCGACTGGGTTTGCTCCAGCACCCAGCATGTGACGTTGTGCGCCCCTGCACGGGCCGTGGCCACGGTGCTTTGGCCTTCTTGGGGCGCAAGGTCGAGTGCCGCAGCCACGCAATCTTCGGCAGGGATGCCGTTCAATGCCAGCACGCGGGCTTCGGCAGGGAGGCCTTCGACCCCAGAGTCCATGACCCACAAGGCACGCCCTTCAATCGCCCACCGCAGGGGGATGGTGCCCCTCTGTTTTTCCACGTCCCAAATCCAGTGCATGGTGGACACGGCCGAATGGCTGTCTTCCAAGGTGCGCAACAGGCGATTGGTGATTCGCAGTTTCTCGACGGGCTCAGCACCATCCCAAGCTTGTCTGGCTTGGTCCAATTCCCTCAGCCAAGCATCCTCGCCGCACCGAATGAACGGGGCAGGAGCCATGCTCCGCACCCACGCATCGAGCGAGTCAAGGTCCCGTTGTCCCCACGAAGGGCAGGAGGCGAAGGTCATGGCCCAAAGGACCCAGATCAAGCACGGTCGGTTCATGGGGTCAAGGCTTGTCGGGGCCCTGGTCGAGCTTTTTCACCATGGTCAAAATGGTCGCGATCGCCACGGGGTCCCCTTCGTGGTCGGTGACCTCCACGCGGTACTTGACGATGCCTTTGGCCACGTCCTCGGGTTCACGCCGCTCTTGGGCAATTTTTTCCACCACGGTCAACTTGACCCCGATGGTCGTTCCCGGGTACACGGGCTTGGTGAAGCGGCACTCGTCGATGCCATAGTTCAACAGCACGGGGCCTTTCCTTGGCTCCACGAACAGGCCCGCAGCTTTGCTGAGGATGTAGTAGCCATGGGCCACGCGTCCTTCAAACATGGTTCCTTCCAAGCTCGTTTCGTCCACGTGGGCGTAGAAATGGTCGCCACTCACGTTCGCGAACTGAACGATGTCCGATTCGGTGACGGTGTGTTTTGCCGTGGTCACGGTGTCTCCCACGCAGAGCTCCTCGAAGTGCTTTCGGAACACGTGAAGTTCGCTTTCAGGCTGGGCCGCACCGGGTTGAAATTGCTCCGTGATGGCCGTCAGCATGGTGGGATGTCCTTGAATGGCGGTTCGTTGCATGTAGTGGCGGATGCCTCGCAGACCGCCCATTTCTTCGCCACCGCCGGCGCGGCCTGGTCCGCCATGCAC
>CAZKGY010000269.1:0-2602 GCA_964552305.1 uncultured Comamonadaceae bacterium | reverse complement strand
ATGAAAAGCGCCAGCACGTTGTGCCAACACATCCAAAGCAGGAATCCACCTTCTTGACCGCCCCAGAACGCGCTCAGAACGAAGCGCATGGGCATGGCGTTGTTGAGGTGTTTCCAGATGTATTGGAATTCGTAGCGATGGCCAAAGAACAGCACGAACATCAGGGCAATCACCCCGGCCGTGCTCAAGACGTGGACGAGAAAGGCCTTGCGTCCCGCGGCGACATCTCCCTTGAAAAAGAACGCCGTGGCCAACAGGGCAGAGGCAAACCCCGTGGCTACCAAAGCCCGGCCAGCGTAGGCCAGACCGATCCATTCACCCACGTACTCCATCATGCCTCGGGGTCAAGCAAGTGGTTTTGCTCGTTGTATTTCGAGGGGCATTTCATGAGCATGTCTGTGGCCCTGAAGTGCTCGCCGTCGGCCCGGCCATAAAGGTCGATGCTCTCGCTGCGTTCCAGGCCAGTGGGTTTGGCCTTCTCGAGCCAAACTTCGCGCACGACGCCTTCTTTGTCCATCATGTGGAACCGGGTCAGCGACGTGTTCACCTGCGGATCGTACTCGACAGGTTCGCTCGTGACGAGGGTACCACTCACCTTGAATTCGACGCCAGGATCTGCGAATGCCACGTTGAAGCCCACCGAACGGCTGGTGCTCGTGATGGTGGCAATGAACGTGCCCATCAATCCTGCAACGAGGAGCAACAAAACGATGTGTGTGCGTTTCATGGTTGTTCAGCTTCTTCATGCTCAAGCCGCTTGAGGGCCCGAAGGTTCAGAATCCACCACAAGGATAAACCCACGCCGATGATCACCGCCACGCCCACGACCACGGGCATCTTGCCGGCGGCCTCAAAGCCATCCAACCAAGAAGTGGTGCCCACCAAGGGCAGCGCCACGGCACGGGTGAGGTTGCGTTCGTCCAACCGCGCTTTGGTCTGCTCAATCTTGAGGGCGATCGAGTACATCCAGGTGCCCAGAATCATCCAGCCCAACACCGCTGGGTAGAAGGCCCAACGCAGGGCGCTGTCGAGGTCGTAGCTGCTGAAGGCGGGGTTGCCACCTTTGCCTGGATGCAAGCTTTCCGTGAATCGAGGAAGCACCATCAACAGCACCACCAGCAACAGGAAACCAAAGAGGTTGTAGACCGCAGCCAGGCGTTGGCGCAAGCGGTCGTCTTGAATCGATTGGCGAAGGACGAGGTAGCCCGCGTAGACCATGACCGTCACAAATGCGCCATTCAACTGGGGGTCGTCCACCCACCACGCGCCCCACGTGAAGCGGGCCCACAGGCTCCCCGTCAGAAGCCCCAGCACCCCAAACCACATGCCGACGCGGACGGACGCAACCGCCTTTTGGTCACCCAACGTGTCTCCGTTCGGGCCCAAAACACGCAAGCTTTGCGCAAAAGAGATGCCCATGAGCAGGAACATCGTGAACCACATGGGGACGTGAAGCATGAGGTTGCGGATGCTCTCCATGATGTTCGGTTGAAACGGGAAATGGAAAGGCAGGTGGGGCTCCTGAAGCCGAGACAGCACGGCGTCGTCCGAAGAAAGCTTGGCCTTGGAAACGGCGTTCAAGCCTTCGGCAAAGAACCCATTGGCGTAGCTGATGGTGCCATCGAGTGAATCGTTGACGAAGACGTCCCAGCTGCGCGAAGGCACGTTCTTGGGCAACCTGACCCGGCATTTGAGGCGGTCGCCCTCGACGCCCTTGATGGCGGTGGCGTTGCGAATGACCTCGCCGTGCCGAATGAACACCAATGGAGTGGCTTGGTCAAAGTGCGTGTTGTGGCCGACAATTTCGAGCTCGTAAACGCCTCCATCTTCGGTGACTTCTTGACGCGTCGTTTGGACGTCCAGCAAGCCTGGACCCAAAGGCACAGTGAACACCATGAACAGGGTGTAGCCAAGCAGCAAGAGGCCGGCAATTCGAATGGTTCGGATGGGGGCGGAGGCCTTCTTCATGACGCGCGCCAAAGGTACGGGAACAGCACGACGCCAAGGACCCCTGAACCTGCAGCCAAAGCCCCAAGAAATGCGAAGTTGTGCAGCGTGTCTGCGACGAGGACACCACGCATCAAGTCCCCGCCCAAGTTTGTGGAGACGAGCACCACAGGGAGGATGAGCGGCAAACCCAAGACCGCCGTCATGCCAAACCCTGCGCCTGCGCGGCTGGCAATCATGGCAAGCAGCGTGAGCGTCGTGCCCAAGGCCCATGCGGTCAACACCATGCCAGCGACGAAGCCTGCCAGCCGGGCCCCATCCAGGTTGCCCCACCCCAATAGCAGCCCCATGCCCATGACAACCATCACCGACAGCCCACTCAAGAACACCACGTTGTGCAGCATTCTTGCGACCATGTAGGGAACAGGGCGGACGGTGGTTCGGAGGTAGGCGAGGACCTCTGGCCGGTCTTCCTCCAAGGGCCGCGTCACCGCATTGAACGCCGTGAACAGCAAAATGACCCAGGCCATGGCGTTCCAGGTGCTGGGGTCGGGCCTGCCTTGAACGACTTGGTAGACCGCATACACGGTGGCGATGGCAAACAGGATGAGGGAGGCGATGCCGTGCGACTCCCGCAGGTCAGTCTTCATCAAAT
>CAZKGY010000268.1:0-2623 GCA_964552305.1 uncultured Comamonadaceae bacterium | reverse complement strand
TTCATCGGTCCCATTTGCGTACAAGAGGGCCAGGCCACGGCCGTGCAGTCTTGCGAAGGCGATCTGACGGATGATGGCGCAGTGGGGGTGGATGACTTGTTGAGCCTTCTCGGCGTCTACGGAAACACCTGCAACTGACTTTGACGCACCCAATGCGAAATGGGGACTCCACGAAGGGGTCCCCTTTTCGTTTTTGACGACGTGGCGGTGCGTGGTGCAGGCTGTACCTTCGGGGCATGCGGTACCAAAAACTTCCCTCCGACCTCTACACGCAGAACCGTGAGGCCTTCATGAAGGCGATGAAGCCCGGCGGCTTGGCCCTGTTCTTCAGCAACGACATCTACCCGACGAGTGCCGATGGCACGTTGCCTTTCAAGCAGCACGCGGACATCTTTTACCTCTCTGGCGTCGACCAGGAGGAGACGGTGTTGTTGCTGTTTCCGGACGCACACAACCCGGCGGATCGGGAGATTTTGTTCACCTTGGAGACGAACGAGGAGTTGGCGATTTGGGAGGGGGCCAAACTCACGAAAGCCCAAGCCACAGAGGAAACAGGCATCAAGAATGTCCAGTGGACCACCGCCTTCGAGCGCACCCTCCACCGCTTGATGGCCGAGGCGAAGTCGCTCTACCTCAACGACAACCAGCACACCCGGGCACGCCTCACGGTGGAGACCCGGACAGATCGGGAAAACGCCGCGTTGCGTGCGAAGTACCCGCACCACGAAATCGAGCGAAGCGCCCCCATCCTTCACAGCATCCGTGCGGTGAAGCGTCCCTGGGAAATCGACCAAATGCAGCGCGCATGCGACATCACCAAGGCGGGCTTTGACCGCGTCTTGCAATTCGTGAAGCCCGGCGTCATGGAATACGAAATCGAGGCTGAGTTCATGCACGAATTCCTGCGCCGCGGCTCCCGTGGCTTCGCGTACACGCCCATCATTGGGTCGGGCTTCAATGCATGCGTCCTCCACTACATCGAGAATTCGGACGAATGCAAGGCCGGGGACGTCATCCTGATGGACGTGGGTGCTGAGTACGGCAACTACGCGTCCGACATGACCCGTTGTGTCCCGGTCTCAGGCCGCTTCACCGATCGCCAACGCGCGGTCTACAACGCGGTCCTGTCCGTCATGCAAGACGCCATGAAGCTGTTGCGTCCCGGCGTCTCCCTCCACGATTACCACAAGGAAGTCGGCGACCTCATGACGGCCCAACTGCTTGACCTCAAGCTCATCGATCGCCATGACGTGGAGAAGCAAAATCCGGCGTGGCCTGCCTACAAGAAGTACTTCATGCACGGCACTTCGCACTTCATCGGCCTCGACGTCCACGACGTCGGCCACTGGCACGAGCCCATCGCACCGGGCCACGTGTTCACGGTGGAGCCTGGCATTTACATCCGCGAGGAAAACCTCGGCATCCGCCTGGAGAACGACATCGTGATCACCGAAGACGGCTTCCACGACCTCATGGCCCACATTCCCCTTGAGGCCGACGCCATCGAAGCGGCGATGAACGCCTGATCCCACTCAAGGCGCCCCGCAGGGGCTTTCGAACCCAGCGAATCGCCACCGGTCTGTGGTCAATTGCCGCCTCCCGAACAAGGCTGTCCGTACACAGTCAAAAATGCGAGGAGGTCATCGGTTCCTACCAAGCCGTCGCCGTTGAAATCCGCACTGTCGCAAGATTCTGCGCAACTCATGAATTCGCAAGAGCCGTTTTCAATGGTCGCTGCCGCGTCGTAGTTGCAGGCGTCAGGATAGGTGCATCCTTCACAAGCGTAGTCGCAATCTGTGACCATGGGTGCGATGATTTCAAGGGAAGCTGCTTGGGTGGGGATCCAATCCTTCGATTCGGCATCCAACGTGAAAGAGACAGCAACGTCAGATTCTGAATCGGTGAGCGTGAGTGTCGCCCCGAACCAGTCACCTCCTTTGGCCCAACCCACAAGGTCGTAAGACCCAGGAGGGAGTGCGATCTCGAAACCATTGACGCTGGCTTGGCTCAAGACAACCAGAGAGTCGTTTGCTGGGAGGTATTCGAGGTAGGGATCATTGATCGTGTCTGAGGCAACGTAATAGAAAGTCTCAAACTCGGCATTGTCCGTGACGCTCCATGCAAGAATGTCAGAGAGGTCTGCATTGTTGCCGTTGTCCAGCGTGACGCTCAATGCTCCAGTGGAGTCGAGCACCATGCCTTGTGTCGTGGCCTCACAACTGTAGTTGCATGCATTGGGGTCAATGCACCCGACACAAGATTCGTAATCGCAACTTCCGTCTTCAATGGTCGCCAGTGCCTCGTAGTTGCAGGCGTCCTCGTCCACGCACCCGAAGCAGGAGTCGTCGCAAGAACCGTCGTCGATGGTTGCATTTGCCTCGTAGTTGCAGGCTCCAGCATCGGTGCATCCCGCGCAGCTGTCGTACTCGCACGAGCCGTTTTCAAGTGTGGCGTTCGCGTCGAAGTTGCAGGCATCCGGGTAGGTGCAGCCTTCGCATGCCGTGTTGTCTCCTGCACAAACGCCGCATGCGTCAAGGACGGCCTCGCCCCCGCATACGCCTGCGCAGTCAAGCGTTGTGCAAGAACCGTCGTCGATGGAAGCGTTCGCGTCGAAGTTGCAGGC
>CAZKGY010000267.1:0-2652 GCA_964552305.1 uncultured Comamonadaceae bacterium | reverse complement strand
CCCGCCTTCCTCCGCTGAGGGACCCGTACCTTCGTTCCATGCGACAGAGCAGTTCCCATCGGGCAGCCTCCGTGCTTGCGGCCGTGTTGGCTGAGCAAGGGGTCAGGCATGCCGTGGTGAGTCCTGGCTCGAGGAACGCCCCGCTAGTGCTTGCCCTGCACCTGCAACCGGACATCGACGTTCACGTCAGCATCGACGAACGCGCTGCGGCGCATCACGCCCTCGGCATGGCACTCGCCACGTGGACGCCGGTCCCTGTCGTTTGCACTTCGGGCACGGCAGCCCTGAACCATGGGCCCGCCTTGGCCGAGGCCTTCCATGCCCGCGTGCCCTTGCTCAGCGTCACGGCCGACCGTCCCCAAGGAGTGGCTGGACGTGGGCACGGCCAAACGATCCACCAAACCGACATCCATCGAGCCCACACGGTCCACCGCGACGTGCTGGACGCCTCGGTCATGAATGACGAAGCCCTCGTTGCCGCCGCGCGGCAGGCCATCCGCGCCTCCTTGCATGGCGGACCAGGCGGGTCGGCGGGGCCTGTTCACCTGAACGTTCCGTTCGAAGAACCCCTGTACGAGCTGGGCGCGACGCCCCCTTTGAGCGCTTCCGACGTGGCTCCGATGCCACCAACGGCATCACCCCCAATCGACCCCGTGCTCGAAGAAGCCTTGGAACGAGGCACCGTTTTGGTGGTTGCCGGACCCCGTCCGTCCGCCCTTCACCAACCCGAAGCATCCAGAATGGTTGTGGCCATGCCTTGCTTGGCGGAACGCGGCTCGAACGTCTCAGGCCCCCTGGTGATTCATGGTGGTGAACGTCTGCTTCAAGACGGGCATTGGCCCGACGGCTTGAAGCCAGAAGCCATCCTGACCCTTGGCCTGCCTCCGATGAACAAAGGGATTCGTCAAGCCCTGGAAGGGCTGCCCCATTGGCACCTTGACGGGGAAGAAGGCTCGGGCTGGGACATTTGGGAAACATGCAAGGGACTGGCGCCTGCGGACGTGTTGCAACGTGCTCCACGCCAGGCCGAGGCATGGGCCGCAGCGAAGCGGCGGATCAACGAAGTGCACGACGCGTTTGACGCCGCGTGGAGCGACTTGAAGGCTTGGACGTGCATGGCTGCCCTTTGGCGGACTTGGCCCGAAGACCTACGTCCCGCAGCGCTCCATTTGGCCAACAGCGCTTCGGCCCGATACGCCCAATGGGTGGACCTCCATCCCGCCCTGGCCGATGACGGAGTGGTTCATGCGAATCGTGGCGTCGCAGGCATCGACGGATGCACCTCCACCGCCGTGGGGTGGCAGGCGTGCATACCCAGGCGCGACACTTGGATTGTGACTGGAGACGTCGCCTTCCACTACGACGCCAACGCCTTTTTGACGAACCCTGTCCCTCAAGGGCTAAAGGTCGTCGTCATGAACAACGGAGGTGGCGGGATCTTCCGATGGCTGCCCGGCACGAAGCACGAAGGCATGTTCGAACGACACTTCGAAACGCCGCCCAACCGAACGGTGGGTGCCCTTGCCAAGGCCATGGACGCCCTTTTCCTTCAAGCCACGGACGCCGAGACGCTGGACCATGCCTTGACAGAAGCACGAAACCACGAAGGAAACGTCGTGCTTGAGGTCGTCACTCCTGCCGCCGCCAGCGCCCACGAACGCGAGCGGTACCATCAGGCTTTTCGCAAACCCTTTGCCCCTCAACCATGAATCCTTGGCTTCAAGCAGCCCGACTGCGCACCCTCCCCCTGGCCTTGACGTGCGTGCTGCTTGGTGGGGCCATCGGCCACGCCACGGGCTTGGATGACGCCGGACAAGCCCGGTTTCTGCCCGTGATGGTGGGCGCCTTGGTCACGGTGTCCCTGTTGCAGGTGCTGGCCAATTTCGCGAACGACTACGGGGATTTTCGCAAAGGCACCGACACGGCAGCGGGACGAACAGACCGAACCCTCGCCTCGGGGGCCCTCACGCCCGGCGCCATGAGACGCGCCATGGTGTTGACAGGGACGTTGGCCCTGGTTGGTGGGCTGACCACGTTGGGTCTTGCCTTCGTGCCTGGGTGGGTTCCTGGAACGGAGTCCTCCTCCCTGCAAGGGGCAAGCATGGCAGCGCTCTTCGCGCTGGGCATCGCTGGCATCGCGGCCGCGGTGCGTTACACCGTGGGCTCGAGCGCGTATGGATACGTGGGGCTTGGAGACCTCTTCGTGCTCGTGTTTTTTGGGTTCGTTGGCGTCTGCGGGGTGGCCTTGTTGTTGACGCATCAAACCTCCTTCCCATGGCTGCTGCCCGCCCTGTTCTCCGGGTGCATGGGTGTGGCCGTGCTGAATTTGAACAACCTGAGGGACCATGAATCCGACGCGACGGCCGGCAAACGCACCATGGTCGTGCGTCTCGGGTTCCAAGCCGCCAAGCGCTACCACCTTGCCCTCTTGCTCGTTGGCTGGGGGGCACTTGTATTGTTTTTCAACGGGCCTTGGGAAGTGGGTGAATGGCGTGGGACAATGTGGTACGCCCTGATTGCCCTGCTTCACGCCAGACACGCGGTGGACGTTTGGCGATGCGAAGAGCCGCAATCGCTCGATCCAGAGTTGAAGCGAATCGCACTCAGCACCTTTTTGGTGGCACTCTTCATGTTCATGGACCAAACCCTCGG
>CAZKGY010000266.1:0-2664 GCA_964552305.1 uncultured Comamonadaceae bacterium | reverse complement strand
TCCTTTTTCGTCCAAGGCATGCCTTTTGAAGACGAAGAACTTCTTGCCCCTTGCGTACCAAGGATCGTAGCCAGTAGGGTACTGCTCTTCGCCGGTTTGATCCGCGAAGGAAAGACGGGCGTACTCAGGATTTTGTTCCAAGATCAAATCCCGGATGTCATAAATCTCCCCTGAATTGAAACGCTTCTTGACTTCTCCGGGACATCCTCTCTCACAGCCTTGCGCTGTTCCAGCGTTGCAGAAAAGGAGAAAGGTGCCAAGCAACATGAAGCCAGGCAACCACCTTCTTTTCGAGAAGACCAGTCCATTCAAACCCATGCCGGCAAGGTAATGCGATGGCGCACATTCAGCCCAGCCTTCCCCCCTGGGCTTGAGAGCATCATTCGGTGTACTGGATTTCCAGGAACCCGGTGATTGCATCTCCGCCGTTGTTGGGCTCTATGACGAAGAAGTAGGTGTCGGGAGACAGGGTGTTGTCGTCTTCGCCGGTGCCCGCCCAATCGTTTTGGTATGGCGCGAAGAGCGTCTTCACGAGCCCACCCCATCGGTTGTACACGAAGACTTCCGCTTCTGGGTAGTAATTGATGTGGTCGATGATCCACACCTCATTCAACCCGTCGCCATTGGGCGAGATGAACTGGTAGGGCACAATGTCTGGCTCGCCGTTGCAGTCGATTTCAATGGTGGTGTCTGCACGACAGCCATTGGCGTCCGTCACGGTGAGGGTGTATGCACCTTCCACGATGCCGTTCAATGTGCCACCTGTCGCGCCGTTGTCCCAGGCCAAATCCAAGGCCCCCGTCCCCCCCGAAGCCTGCACCACAAGGGTGCCGTTGCTCTCTCCACAGAAAGGCTCCGTGACTTCTGCTTCCCCAAAGGAAATGGGGTCAGGCTGTCCCAACAAGACGTCTGACGTGATGACGCAGTTTGGGGTGCTGGAGATTTGGACTGCATAGAATCCTGCAGACAACTCAGAGCCCAGCGAAGTCGTGGACACGGCAGGATCCCATGTGAAGGTGAATTCGCCTCCTGGGTCGTTGGTGTTCCATTGAATGACGCCGTCGTTGGAGCCATGGCATGTTGGGTCAAACGCGTCGACGGTCGTGATTTCAGGCATGACTTCCGGCCCAACCGTCACAGTGACTGCGGCGGTTTCTGTGCAGCCATCGGCGTTGGTCATCACCACGCCCACTTCCAGGTCTCCACCCGATCCTGTCGGCACGGCGTAGGTCTGACCCACACCCGCAGACGCACCATTCAGCAGCCATTCGGGCGTTCCATCAAACGATCCGCTTGCATCAACGCTTTCGAGCAATATGGATCCGCCGATGCATGTCGCCGTTTCTCCTTGAATGCTTGGCTGCGGAGAATCGAGCAAGGTGAAGTTCAGGACCGTGATGCTGTCGCAGCCTTGGATGGACTGAATGGACTCGGTGTAGCTGCCAGTTTCCGAGATCAATTCGCCTCCGAATTCAATGGGCGAACACGACGACTCCACCAGGGTTTGGTTGGTCGATTCCCACAAGGTCAAATCGAGCGTCACCGTGCTGTCGCATCCATGCACGGTTTGGCCAACCCAGTTGTAGGCGCCCGATGCATTGTAAGTCGTTCCGTTCCAAGTGTACTCGTCGCATGCTTCATCGGACAGCTCGACAAGGGTGTCGGCGTGAAGCGTGAATGCTACCGACACCACGCTGTCGCATCCATGGATGGTGGCAAGCGTATCGAAATACGTGCCTGTCGCATCGAGGTTGAACCCGTGCCACAGCAAGGGCGCACAGCCGTCCAAAGGCTCTTCGGACGATTCCGCAGATTCCCAAACCGTCAAATCCGTCGTGACCACGCTGTCACAGCCTTGAACGGATTCGTAGGTCCAAGTGTACAGTCCCGAAGTCGTCAGAACCGAGTCGTGCCATAGGTGCTCGTCGCAAGTCTCGACTTGAAGCGTGTCATTAAAGGTCTCCAACAACGTGAATTCCAGCACCGTGACGCTATCGCATCCATGCACTGTTTGCATCGTTTGGGTGTAGGTGCCTGTTGCATCGATCCAGGTGCCGTTCCAATCGAAAGCATTACAAGACTCCTCGACCTCGGTTTCAAGGCTACTGTTCCAGACATTCAGCGTGAGGGAAACGACACTGTCGCATCCCGCAGTGTTGATGCCAATCCAATCAATCGTGGCGGAACTCGTGTACAGCGAATCGTTGAACATGAATTCGTCACATACGTCCAGCGTGTCAAACCATTCGGTCGTCTCCACGAGGGTGAAAGTCAAGACGTTCACGCTGTCGCAACCGTGCACCGTTTGAAGCGTGTCGTAGTACATGCCTGAAGCATCAAGAAATTGGCCCTGCCATGTGCCACCTTCGCACCCGGTCAATGCTTGGTTCGCCACCACCGAGGGCCAAATCGTCAAATTGAGCACCGCGGTGCTGTCGCAACCTTCGACCCCCAAGCCGTTCCACAGGTATTGGCCACTTGTCACGTACAGCGAGTCGTTCCACAAAAACTCGTCACAGCTTTCCATGGCGACATAGGCCGTATCTGTTGCCGTTTCCCCTTCACAGTTGCAAGCGCCTGCAGGAATCTCGTCGCAGCCACACTCGTATACCGCCCCTGGTCCGTTGCAGATTCCGCATTCGTCGATGACGGCGTCGCCGCCAC
>CAZKGY010000265.1:0-2673 GCA_964552305.1 uncultured Comamonadaceae bacterium | reverse complement strand
TTTGACGCCATCACCGACCCCATCATGGGGTTCATCTCCGACAACACCCGCTCGAAGTGGGGCAGGCGCCGGCAGTATGTGTTCGTCGGTGCCATCCTGATGGGACTGGCTTACGTCGCCATGTGGCAGCTCCACAAAGGCGACGGCATCACGTACAACTTCATCTACTTCCTGAGCTGGTCGCTCGTCTTCTACCTCGGACTGACCATCTTCAGCGTGCCCTACGTGGCGATGGGGTACGAGATCAGCGAAGACTTTCACGAGCGCACCCAAATCATGGCAGTCGCCCAATTCATCGGTCAGTGGGCGTGGGTGATTGCGCCGTGGTTTTGGGTGATCCTGTACGACCCGAGCTGGTTCCCGGAAGGGGCTGACGCAGGGGTGCGTGAGCTCTCCGTGTGGGTGGCCATCCCGTGCACTGCGTTCGCCATGATTCCCGCCTTGTTCCTCAAAGGCAAGTCCACCCTCGACCGAACCGACTTCGCACCTATCAACGTGTCGGCCGTGCTTGGTAGCGTAGGCAAGATCTTCGTGTCGGCGTTTGAGGCCTTCCGCATCAAGGAGTTTCGCCAAATCGCAGGCGCGACGTTCCTCATCTTCAATTCGTTCAACGTCATCGCGGCCTTCACCTTTCTGATCATCGTGCACTACATGTTCGACAGCGACCCGGCCAGCGCAGGCACATGGCCTGCCATGCACGGCTCGGTGGGCGCGTTGATCACGACGTTCCTCGTCATCCCCGTGGTGACGTGGATGTCCAAGAAACTCGGCAAGAAGAAGGCCTTCATGGTGTCGCAGTTCATTTCAATCGTGGGGTACGTGCTGTTTTGGTTCCTCTTCATTCCAGGCAAGCCGTACCTGTTCCTCTTTGCGTTGCCGTTCCACTCCTTTGGCATTGGAAGCCTGTTCACGATCATGATGAGCATGACGGCGGACGTCTGCGACTTGGACGAACTCCGAACTGGCCAACGACGCGAGGGCGTGCTGGGTGCCGTGTACTGGTGGATGGTCAAGCTCGGGTTTGGCGTGGCGGCGCTTTTGAGTGGCGCCATCCTGTCCTTCGTCGGATTCGACGCCGGCAACGTCACCGAATCGGCCGTCACCGGCATGCGCGCCTTCTACTCCCTCCTTCCCATTGCCGGGGTGATTGGGGCGGTGCTCATCATGAAGAACTACGACATCACGGAGGAGCGCGCCGCGCAATTGAAAGAACAGCTCGTCGCCAAGCGTGCCGAGCTCGCGAAGCAAGCCTGACCATGAAACTGATGAACATGTCCTACCGCGAGGACAAGGACGAGACGCGGAAGTTCTGACCACGATGCCCAAGACCCTGCCACCGAAAATTGTGGGCGTTGGCTTCCAAAAGACCGGCACCAGCTCGTTGCGCGATGCCCTCAGGATGCTGGGCTACAGCGTGGGAGACAACAACCACCAAATGCTTTGGCCCATCCTCCGGGGCAACGTCCGGAGGGTGTTGCGCAAGGTGGGGACCTACGAGGCCGTGGAGGACAACCCTTGGCCCCTGATCTATCCAATGCTCGACGAGCACATCCCAGGATCGAAGTTTGTACTGACGATCCGCGATCCGGAAAGCTGGTACAAGAGCGTCAACCGCCACATCGGCGATCTGCGGGACCCGATGCACGAGTGGATCTATGGCCGAGGCAAAGGATTGCCCTGCGAGGACAAGGCCAACACCCTCGCGGTTTACAACGCCCACAACGAAGGCGTCCTCGCGTACTTCAAAGACAGGCCAGACGACTTGTTGGTCCTCGACATCGCGAAAGGCGAAGGCTGGGAGCCCCTTTGCAAGTTCCTCGGGTGTCCCGTGCCGGCGGCTCCGTTCCCGCACGCCAACAACAAGCTCAAGGAACCCAAGGGTCCCCCCTCTTGGAGGCGCCTGTTCAAGGTGCGCAAGAAGCGCGTCAAGTTTGCCGTCCAAATCGCGTTCGGCCGCGCCATGGGCTGGTTGTGAGCAGGCCGGAGCCACCGCGGTGTTCATAACCTTCCAGGAGCATTCCCGCGCATGGCAAATTGGCAACTTACATTGCACCAAACCCTTACGTTCTTTTTAATGAAAACTTCAACCACACTCACCATCCTCGGTGTGTACCAAACCCTCATTGGCTGCATGGCCATGTTTTTTGCGTCGTCTATGGGCGAAATGGCCTTGGCCGAAGCGTACCACGGCGACGACAACCTGATCCACTTGGCCACCAACATGCACGTGGGCGTGGGACACGCCTTCTTCATGATTGGCATTTTGTTGCTCGCCTCTCGGAAGGCAGGCATCGATGTGGCCAAAACCATCCTCATCGCCTACCTCATCGGCATCGCCGCCATGTTTGTGGTGATGAACATGGTCCTCGGTCAGAGCGAGCTGATGAACTTCAGCATCGAGATGATCGCGCCAGACATGGTGTTCTTCGTGCTGGCGATTTACGGGTATTTCAAGGCGAAGTGACCGTTGTCGGTTCTGGATTTGGAAAAGGCACCTGGTTGGGTGCCTTTTTTGTTGAGTCAGGGATTGCCTCCCTTCGGTCGGTGAACCCGGGAAGCGAGCTTTCCGTGCCGGTTTGAACGCAATAAAGGCACCCAATAGGGTGCCTTTATTGCTTGTAGCCCGTAGGGGATTTGAACCCCTGCTACCAGGATGAAAACCTGGCGTCCTAA
>CAZKGY010000264.1:0-2680 GCA_964552305.1 uncultured Comamonadaceae bacterium | reverse complement strand
TGGCGTCGTAGTTGCATGCCATGGGGTCCGTGCATCCGTAGCACGTGAAGTCGCATGAACCATCCTCGATGGTGGCCGAAGGATCGTAGTTGCAAGCTGAAAAGTCAAGGCATCCCGCACATGACTCGTAATCGCAGCTTCCATCGTCGATGGTTGCTGTTGCATCGTAGTTGCAGGCAATGTCAACCAGGCATCCCGCACACGATTCAAATTCGCAACTGTCATCGTCAACTGTGGCATTTGCATCGTAATTGCATGCGAAATCGATGGTGCAACCATAACAAGAGAAGTCACAATTTCCATCGTCGAGGGTCGCATCTGGGTCGTAATTGCAAGCCAAGGAATCAAGGCACCCGGCACACGTGACATACTCGCACGACCCATCTTCGATGGTTGCGTCTGGGGCGTAGTTGCATGCGTTGGTGTCCAAACATCCCGCACACGATTCGTATTCGCATGAGCCATCGTCCGCCGTTGCGTCAGGGTCGTAGTTGCAAGCTGCAGCATCGGTGCAGCTTGAGCAGGACAAGCCATCACCCGCACAGACTCCGCAGAAGTCACAGTCGGCGCAGCTTCCGTCGTTGACGTTGGCGTCGTAGGAGAAGGTGCAAGCGCTGGGATCGTTGCATCCGGGAACCAAAGGCAGGCAGGAATCGTTGTCATGCTCCGCAGAAGAATCGTAATTGAAGGCCGATGGGTCGGTACAACCGCAAAGGGAGGTGTCCCCTGAACCGTCGCTGAATTCGCCTACGCCGTCGAACGAAATGGTCAGGTCAATTTGGGTCGACGCGTCACCCCCCATGGGCCAAACGCCAAAATTCAAAGTCCCCGAGATGGGTCCGTCGGTTGTGACTTGCATCACGATGATGCGGCCATTCGCATCGGGGTAAATGTTGGTGGCGGTGTTGTTCGCCACGTATACCCCTCCGCCGTCATCGATGGTCAGCGAGGTCCCCCCATCCACGGTGAAAAAGTCGACAAGAGGGTTGTTGAGTGCACCCCCATAGAGGGCAGGAGTTTGGGCGCCTGGTAGGTATGCTTGGGACGTCGTCAACCCAATTGTCAAATACGAATCGTCGGTGAGCTCTGGGAAGGGACAGTAGGTTGTTGGAGCAAAACCCGGGAAGAAAAGAGGGTTCAGGCTGGAATTGTAGATGCCACCTGGGACGTTGAGCGTCATGGGCGAATCACCCGAACCCACCACTTCCTTCAGTCGGTCATTCAAGTTGGGCGTGTTGAGGTAAATCCGGTACCGAGTATGCCCAGGAAGGGTCAAAGCTGGGGACGCTTCAACCGAGAGGGTGTAGTCGCCCGTTTGGACACAGTCGCAATGGATGCAGGATGCGTCGTCGACAGTAGCATCTGGGTCAAAATTGCATGCGAATTCATCCGTGCACCCCAACACTTCGTCGTCGTCGCAAATGCCGTTGTTGTTGTCGTCTGCCAGGCAGTCTCCTCCGCATACGCCAATGGCATCGAAGGATCCTATGCAAGGATCGACGTCGTCGCAAATGCCATCGTTGTCTGCATCAGCAGGACAAGTTCCTCCGCAAATGCCAATGGCATCGATTTGGTTTCCATCGCAGTCGCAGAACCCTGCTGGAATGTCGTCGCAGCCACAATCCTCGATGGGTCCTGGTCCATTGCACACGCCGCACGCGTCGTACAACCCTACGCAGTCATCCACGTCGTCACAGATGCCATCCAAGTCGAAGTCAGCGAACTCGCACATGGTGAACAATTCAGGGTTGGATTGTAGCCCTTCGACAAACACTTGGGCATTCATGGTGAACGTGAATTCTCCACAAGTGGTGACTCGCGCAAGGAGGATTTTCAAATCGTTGCCGGCTACCGCGTTGACAGGCCATGACCCGGTGGATCCGGTAATGAACATCGTGCCGTCGTTGACCTCTTCTTCGCAAATGTTGGAACCATCAATTGGAGGAAATGAAACCCAATCAGGCGTTGTCCCTGCATCATCGCTGAACTCTTGACCGATGGTCCAAAACGTATCGTATTGGTAAAGGGCAAATTGTGGAATGTTTGAGAAGTTTGAATTGACAAAAGAGCCAATCACCATGCTTCCTTCATCAGGGTTGAAGCAGCCACACGGGGCATCAATTCCAAGCACTGCAGTCCCTTCAAATGCCTCAGTATCTGCGAATACCGCGCTCAACACGTCCGTCGGATTGGTGAAGTTGGCGTAGACCAAATAGCTGGTGTAGCCTTCCAACTCCCCATTGGGATCAAAGTCGGGCGACGGCCCGCCAAACACCGTGTCCACCTCGACAGAAACGCCCAGCATTTGGGCAGACGCTTGCCAGGACATGGCCAGAAACAGTGCCAAGGAGAGGCAAAGACGAAGGCGCAGTGAGAGTGTTAGGATTTGGTTCAAAGCGTTCAGTTGTTGTTTGGCATGCGGACATTGACATCGCCCGCGCGCGAAGCCCACAAGTTAACAAGAATGAGTCATGAATTGACGATAATGGTCGACAAGGGGCCGATACAAGGGGCCGATACAAGGGGCCTCCTTGTACCCTGTGGCAATGGAAATCCAATGCCACCAGCAACAAAAAACCCCGCACTTTGGGTGCGGGGCTTCTCTGGTGTTGTGGGCAATACTGGACTCGAACCAGTGACCTCTACCATGTCAAGGTAGCGCTCTAACCAGCTGAGCTAA
>CAZKGY010000263.1:0-2687 GCA_964552305.1 uncultured Comamonadaceae bacterium | reverse complement strand
AACAACTTTGACTTCCCCTACAAGGCCACTTCGCCGGCGGAATTTTGGCGACGCTGGCACATGTCTTTGTCGCAATGGTGGAAAGATTACGTGTACATCCCGCTTGGAGGCAACCGAGCGTTTTCTTGGGTCAGCATCGCTTTCATCGGCGTCTTGATGGGGCTTTGGGGCATGCGTTGGAACGAGACTGGCGGATGGCTTGTGGTGGCTGGAAGTGCGCTGCTTCTTGCGGCCGGGTCCCTGATGTCACCTTCCTTTCGAGCCAAATTGGCCACCTCGACCAACGTCTTTTTGGTGATGCTTTTGGGAGGCCTTTGGCACGGGAGTCACCTGAATTTCGTGACATGGGGCGCCATCAATGGCCTCGCCATTGTTGCCGGGATTTGGCTCCGACGCCCTTCCACCGCGGCTTGGCGTTTGTTTTTGGGTTGGTTCTGCACGTTCCACATCGTCGTGCTTTCCAGAATTTGGTTTCGGGCAGGATCGCTCACTGCGTGGTCTGAATTGTCGGAAGGCCCTCATCCGTCTGACGCATGGGAAAATGCGCAATTGATGGCAACGCAATTGGTCTCACCCCAAGTTTGGCAGACGATGCCGTGGAGTGCCTCTGTGTGGATGGGGACAGGACTCTTGCTGCTTGGGTACGGCATTCACTGGATGCCTTCAACTTGGCAAGATTGGTTGGGTCAAATCAGTCGCCACGTGCCTTTGTGGACGCTCTGGCTTGCATGGGCATGCCTGGTTGCATGCGCCGTGATGACGGAACAAGGCCAGGGCAAGCCCTTCATTTATTGGCAGTTCTGACTCAGCGACCCGGCTGAGCAGGCACGTTCGTTTGCTGGTACGCGCTGCACGTTTGCGCTTGAGGCGCGCAAGAAGACAAGGCGGCGAGTGCCAAAGTGGCCCCAAGGAGCCACGCAAACACTGCAGTGTAGCGAGAGATTTTCATGGTAGGCAAATTGCACATTTTGTCCGTTGAATCTCGAGAAGGGGTGGCAGGTTGTAAACATTCCGCCTTTAATTTTGGCTTCCGCATGAACCCTGAACGACTTCTTTCTATTGTTCTTGTGCTGTTGCTCGGTTACAACGGCGTTTTTTTTGCCTACCACCTCGCCGACAAGGCCCGCGTCTTTGCGGATGCCATGAACGAGGTCCAGTCCCTTCTGAACGTGGTAGAGCTCATCGCCGTGCTGTGCTTGTTTGTCGATTTGGTGGTCCGATTCGACCGCATCCCAACGGCTTGGCAATGGCCACGAACCGCTGCCGTGGGCCTCTGTGTTGCGGGCATGCTGTTCAAGTGGTTCGTCCTGTACCTGCGCTTGAGCTACCTTGTGGACTGAGCGTCAGTCTTCGTCAAGATGGTAGTCCATCTCTTCCGCGGGCAAGTCACGCGGGAGCAAGCGGAACATGTGGTAGCGTTGCTTCACGAACTGGATGAACTCGTACTGCGACCACGACTTCAAACGGTCATCGCCTGGGTCACAAAACCGGGCAAACGCATCGAACTCCCCAGGCTCGAGGTCGACAATTTGATAATCCACGTACTTGACAAACAACTCCTGCAGAAGGGCACGTCGACGGTCGTCGTTTTCCAGGCGTTCCACCTCCCTCCTGCTTTTCGCCTCGCGCGCCAGCGATTCGTACAAAAAGGTGATGGGGCTTTGAAGCGCATTGACGCCGGACAACCGGAAGTCTTCCTCGCGGTAGCCCAAAGCTTGAATGTCCCTCACGATTTCGCCTAGGTCACGGGGCGCAATCACCTCTGCTTGCCCCACCTCCACCTTCAACGGCGTCAAATTCACGTCCACCCGTGAGGGCGCCAGCGCCAACACCTCCTGGGTTCGGTACCCCACGGCCCCAAACACCAAGGTGTCGCCCCAGCAAACGCGCATCAGAAACTCGCCGTCGTTTCCTACAAATTCACCTGCCCCCGTCCGGCGGTTGAACACCATGGACGAGGGAATCCAGCGACTTGCCTCGTCGCTGACGCTCCCCGACTGCACCCAAGTGCTGTCGCAGGTTTGCGCTTCCACAACCCCTGCAACTGCCATCCATGTCACCGCGCAACAGCACGCGTTTGCAAACCAAGTGCTCACGCCTGCAAAGTACGAGAACGGGACGCTTTGTGAAGGGGGGCTTTCACGTATCTTCCCATCATGGGGGTCGACAAGCAAGCCGTGACAGAAGCCAGAAAGAAGGCCAGGGAAGCGGCGTCTGACCGGATCAAACAGGCCCAGCAGTGGTCCCCCGAATCGCTCGCCGAGGCCGTCTGCGCAGGCAACAGAGACGCCTTGGCCCAGGCCATCACCTGGGTGGAAAGTGCCGCACCGGACCACCAGCGTCGAATCGAGTCGTTGTTGAGTCATCTTCCCCAACCAGGAAACAGCCTGCGCGTGGGCCTGACCGGCATTCCCGGCGTTGGCAAGAGCACGTTCATCGAACGCTTTGGCATCGACGCCCTTGCCCAAGGACGACGCGTGGCTGTGCTTGCCGTGGACCCCACCTCCCAACGAACGGGGGGCTCCTTGCTCGGAGACAAAACAAGGATGCAACAACTGTCCATGCATCCTGACGCCTTTGTTCGGCCCTCTGCCGCCGCTTCCACCTTGGGTGGTGTGGCTCGAGCCACAGCAGAAGCCATCCACCTCTGCGAGGCCGCGGGTTACGACCTCATTTTGGTCGAAACC
>CAZKGY010000262.1:0-2707 GCA_964552305.1 uncultured Comamonadaceae bacterium | reverse complement strand
TATGAGATCGATCACGACAAAACGAGTCAACCATCGGAGTGCCCTTTGTATCAGCAAGACACACAACCAAAACGAATCAAACCAGTAGAAATCTTTACAGAAGTTTCAACAAATTGGTTAGTCGCTAATTGGGAAAATGCACATGGGTCGCATGGTCCAGCGGTCAGGCGACGACCGTGAGTTGCACCACATCATTGGACCTGCGGAACATCGCACGGCTTGTGTCGAGGTCGAGCGACAATCCCGCCACGCGTTGCGTGCTTCCGTCGGCCCGCTTGACCTCAATGCCAGGGGTGTCCCCCTTGAGGTGCACCACAGGAACTTGACACAGGGTGTAGGCCAAGCTTCCCGCAGGCAATTCGAGCGTTTGCCATTGCTGTTCCACCGTCACGTAGTCGAACGTCGCGTGTTCCTTCAAGAACTCCTCGCCGTTGAGCAGGGCACGGTCGAAGTGGATGCAACCGTCGGTCACACGCACGCCCAATTCGCCAAACCGGCAAAGCAGGTCCTCTTTCACTTGCCCCGTCATGCCAGGCTGTTGGGCACCCTTGCCACCTGGCGTGTGCGAGTAGGGGTCTGTGGGGAAGGCGCCGTACAACTCGGGAGACTTGTGCGCGCCGATGCCGGCGTTGATTTCGAAGTAGTGGTCAAACAAGCGGCCCACGACCTCGGAAGATTCGTTGCTCTCCACCGCGGCCTTGGTGACCTCAAACGCTGCCAGACGCAGCTTGGAGACCATGTGCCAGTAAATCGAGCCCAAGCCTTCGTACCCAAAGAAGGTTCCAGAGCGTCCGGTGAATGCCTTGTGGTTGAAGATGCCTTCGTAGATGGCCTCGACGTCTTTTTGGTCGGACGCCACCAAGGCGGCGTACGAAGAGGGAAGGCTGGCCAGGGCGGCGCGAAGGGCCTTGACGTTGTTGAAGTTGCCGTTGAAGTGATATCCACCGAGGCAGTCTTGCGTCACAATGTCTGCGTTGCCGTCCTCCACCAACTTGGTCAGCAGGGCAGAGCCTGCGAGGGCCTTGGGGTCGATGTTGTTCTTGTCCAAGAACCGAGGCAACGACTTGTTGGGGTACAGGATGTAGCTGTACTGGTCTTCGCGGAAGAGGGCGCTGGCCTTCAAGGCGTCGAGCACGGCCAAACTTTCGGACGCGTCGAGCAATCCTGCACTCAGCACGGCCACTTGGCCTTCGAGCATTTCAGGGAGGTACGTGATTTGGACCCCTCCGTCGTCCTCGACCGTCATGAGGTTGTACGCGTGGTACAAACCGTCGTCCCGCTTGTTGGCGTGGATGGAATGTTCGAGGTGCTTGAGGGCCACGTCGATGAATCCTTCCAACTCCGACAAGGCCAAGGTGCCTTTGCGTCCGGAGAAGTCTTCTTTGTAAATCTTGTGGCGGTAGTCGCTGGATGCGGTGCCCAATCCGTCCAAAACAGCGCGGCGGTCCGCGTTGGAAATTTGACCTGAGGTTAGCCCCTCAAACTGACGCAACGTCGCATCGATGCGGCGGAAGCAATCCAGCAATTCCTCCGACACGGAAACCTCCTTGTGGTTCGTGGCAGTCAGGATGTCCTTGAAGTACACCATGAAGCGTCGGAGGTAGTAGAGCGTCACCATGGAGACGCCGTTGCCCACGAGGGCGTTGTTGGCGTCGTTCCACTCGGGGCGCTGGGTGTTCATCCAGATGCCGCCTTCGGGAATGAAGTTGGCGACTTTGGCGAGCATGGTCGCCATCATCTTCTCGACGAAGTTCACCTTGTAGATGAAGACGTGGGTCTCGCGAAGGAGGGCCCCGTCGCCGCCAATTTCGCCGCGCTTGAGGTCAATTTTTTGGCCTGCCTCGTGGTCGTAATCGATGGTGTTCTTCGGATCCTCGAGCAACGAAGCGTAAGGCTTGATGCGGTAGGGGACGTTGGCGTAGACAAACGAATCGTTCTCGAAGTACGCCTCCAACTTCTCGGGGTAGTAGGCCCGCAAGAATTCGAGGAACTTGAGGAGGTAGATGATTTGGTGGTCGCCCCAGTAGCCGATGTACGACCAGGGGTTGTCGGGTTCAATTTCTTCCCACTCAAAGCCGTCCTTGAACACACGGTACGGGTTGTAGCCATCGAAGGTGGTGGCGTTGAGGAACTTGAAAATCATGCCCTCGATGAACTCGGGGTACGAGTGCACAAGCGCCTCCCAGTTTTGGAAGATGTCGCGCCAGTTGCCCTGGTAGTCCAAAATCTTGGACCCGGTCTCTTCGTCGCGTAGGTTGATGGAGAAGCGGTTCCATGGACGGCTGGGGTCGCCGTGGCGGCGGCTGAACTTCAAGGGCAGGTACTCTGCGCACAGGCGCTTGAAGTTGAGGTCGTCGTCTTGTCCGGCCTGGGTCTGCAAGAAGGCGAGGTCAAACTTCTCGGGCCATCCGCCCATCAGCTCGGACTTCTTGACGAAGACCTTGTGGTTGGCCCGGTCGATGTAGGCCATGAAGTCGGCCCGCTCGATCGTGTAGTTCTCGTCGAAGATGCCACCCCGCATGATGTTGAACATCGTGTTGGCGAAGTGGCGGATGTTGCGTCGGCGGTCGGCCGTCAGTTGGAGGCCGTCGCTCGCGGCGACGAGCTCGATGAGGCGTTGTGAGCCTTCATCGATGTCCTGCACGACCTCCTGCTTCAGGGCCTCAGGCTTGCGCAGGTCTTCCTTCAATTGAACGACGCTGCGGAT
>CAZKGY010000261.1:0-2715 GCA_964552305.1 uncultured Comamonadaceae bacterium | reverse complement strand
CAGCGTAGTAGTCGTTGCCCTTCCGGACAAAGACCCCGAAGTCTGCGTCAATGGAGTTCCCTGCGGCGTTGTTGGGGCTTGGAATCACCCCGTCCACGGTCCATGGCGTGGCCAAGCCGTCCACGGCAAACCAGTCCACTTCGTACGACTTGCTAAACATGGAGGCAGAAAGGCCGATGCCAATTTGGGTGCCGTTGGCGAGCACGGGCAGTTGGTAAGCGTACCCGAGCTTGATCATCGTGTTCTTCTCGTTTCCGATCTGGTCGTCGTAGAACTGGATGCCCACGGCGCCAGGCACAAAGCCAAGTTGGCCGTTGATGTTCAACAAGGTCGTTTCAACGCTTTTGTTGAGGCCTGTCCATTGGCTCCTCTTGAAGGCAGTGGCCGTGGTCAGGTTGCCAAAGCCAGCAGCCCCAATGTTGTAGGCCGCGTGGTCGTTGTACCACTGGGTCAATTGGGGGTCTTGTTGCCCAAACGCGTTGCCCACCAAAAGGCAAGCCAAACAAACACCAGAAAGAAGGTTGCGAATCATCTTATCACGTTGATTTACAGCAGGTTGAGTCTCGAGACGGCAGTCCAGAGGTTGGCTAATATAGGGATTTTTCCAATGCAAGCCGGGCACAGCGACGCTTTCCAAGGGCGCATGCAGAGAGGAGTGACTTGGCATGGTCATGCGAGTTTTTGAAAGGTTCGCCACCATCGGTCAGGCAAGGAGCCGTTGGATGCCTCCACGTATTCCTCGTAGGAGCAAGGCACCAACAGGGAGGGCAAAAGGTTGTTTTTGGCCGTGGTGGGCACGGGAACGTCCATCCACCATCGGTCGCTTTTGGGGCTTTTGAAGAAGGCGATTTCGTGGTCTTCGCCCGGCAAGTCCACCACGTACTTCAGGTAGTCTTCGGTGGTGCACTTGGGGTGGTCGCCCTTTTGGTTGAAAATGCCGTCAAGCAGGTGCCAGATGCCTTGGGCCATCAGGTGGGCACCCCTGCCTCGGTCGTCTAGGTCAGGGTTGTGCTCGAACAAGCCAACGGCCAAGAGCCGATCGCTCATGCCCACGTATTTGCACAGCTGGCAGAACTGCTCTGCGGTCATGCCGTTGGGACTGGCGTGCACGCTTGCAGGGTGGTCGGAAGCCCGGATGCAGGCAGCGTCGATGGTGACCAAGTCGGCGTTGCGTACCACGGGTTCGATTTGTCGAATGTTGGCCAACAAATCGCCCAAGCGCACCGCCTCGAACTGAAGTCGCTCGAGCAAGTCCAAGGTGTCGGGGTCGGTCATGTACCCCTGGTGCCCGACGTTCGTGTAATCGAACAAGTAGTTGGGTTCGTGCATCACGACCTCGTTCATGTGGTTTCGCGAAGTGGTGATGGACGGGTCTCCGCCAAAATCGAGCCTTGGGTCCACCGTCACCAAGTTCATGGGGCGCCCCACCGTTTCCAAGGATGCGTAAAGTGGGATGGTTAGGTCGTGTCCGCCGCCCATGACGATGGGCACGATGCCCATCTGCAAGAGTTCGGCGGCGATGGATCGCACTGCTGCGTGGGTGTCTTCCTCGGTGGCTCCTGCCCGGATGTTCCCCAAGTCAATGGTGGGTTGCCACGGGGTAGGTGGGACCAGTTGGTACAGCCAGTGCCTGATGGCGTCTGGCGCGCCCGCGCACCCTTCGTTGTCTCCGCTGCGACGGCCGTCGTTGACGCCGAAGAGCGCCACCCTCGCACCCTCCAACATGGGTTGGTGGTCAAACCGGTGGACTTCGATGCGATCGGCCATCCGAGCCACGCCCTCCGCGTTGGAAAAGGCCGGCGGATTCACCGATTCAAGCATGTCGTACAGTCCGTGGGTCATGGTCCTCTCATTCAGGCATGAAGCCAGATTGGGACGCAAGGTCGCCGGCGGGTGCCCTGCCGAAACGGCCCAACCCCATCAAGCATTCACAATAGCTTGTGAATGCCGGACTCAAATCGCTTGAAACAAGTCAGTTAGGACTTTTTCTTTCGCCCTCGTTTCGGACGCTTTTTCGCCTCCTCGATGAGTTCCTGCGCCCGCTCCCAGGTCACGTCCTCCGGCTTTTCCGTCTTGGGGATGGTCGCATTCACCTTGCCGGCCTTGATGTAGGGGCCGTACCGGCCATTCAACACCCGAACAGTTTCGTCCTCTTCGAAGACCTTGATCAGGGCTTTCGCGTCGGCTTCGAGTTTGGCCTGAATCAATTCGACGGCCCGTTCCAGGGTGACCGTGTACGGGTCGTCGCCTTCGGCGGCTTTCAACGAGACAAACGTGCGGTCGTAGCGGACGTAAGGCCCAAACCGACCAATGGCCGCAGAAACCGTCTTGCCTTCGTGTTCGCCCAATTTGCGCGGGAGCTTGAACAGGTCCAGCGCTTCTTCGAGGGTCAGGGTCTCGATGGACTGTCCGGGAAGGAGCGACGCGTATTGCTTCTCTTCGTCGTCAGGCCCGCCGATCTGGGCCATGGGCCCATACCGTCCGATGCGGCAAAGCACCTGGGCCCCGCTCTCGGGATGCACCCCCAAAATGCGCTCGCCGGAGGCGCGCTCCGCGTGCTCGAGGGTGGTATCGACGGACTCTTTGAAGGGGGCGTAGAAACGCTTGAGCATTGCGCGCCAATCCATTTGGCCTTGTGCAATGACGTCAAACTCTTCTTCCACACCTGCCGTGAAGTGGTAGTCCAAAATGTGGGAGAAGTGCTCCAACAAAAAG
>CAZKGY010000260.1:0-2718 GCA_964552305.1 uncultured Comamonadaceae bacterium | reverse complement strand
TGGTGGAGTCGGCGACGGTGTTTTGGCCCAGTGGGTTGACCACCACGTTGTCGCAACCGGCGGTGGACCAGTACCACACGGTGCTCGAGGTTCCTTGCACCGTGCCTTTGGCGATTGAGGCGACTGCGACGCAAATCTGTCCGGGTGAATCGGCGCTGTTGATGGCGCCTGCGGGATTCGAATCGTATCAGTGGAGCAACGGCGTGGATGGGGGCAACATGCTCGAGGTTTCCGCCGCAGGGGTCTATTCCTTGACGGCGTTCGACGGCAGTGGTTGCGCCGGCATCTCCAACGCAGTCGTGGTGGAAGTGCTGGATGGATCCGTGGCGCCGACGGTGGCCGTGGAAGGCGATGAATTTTTGTGCGCCGGCAGCGAATGGTCCCTCACTGCCAGCGAAGGGTCTTCCTACTTGTGGAGCAACGGCGCCACCGAACCGACCATCATGGTCGGGGAAGCTGGGATTTACTCGGTGCAAGTCGAGGATGCCTGTGGCAACGTGGCGGCGTCGCCCGAGGTCGAGGTGACGGTGTTTGACGGGCCGACGTCGGCCCCGACCGTGACCCAGGACACGACCTTGAGTGCGCCTGCGCCAGTGACCCTGGAAGCGACTTCTTCTGGGGCGGACATCGTGCGTTGGTACGACGCCGAAGTGGGAGGCACATTGTTGGCCGAAGGGCCGGAACTGTCCCTTCCCTTGGTGGCGACGACGACCACGTATTGGGCGGAAGCCAGCCAAACCACGACAGGTCCTTCTGGCGTGGGAGGCGAGCAGGCGACCCAGCCCGGTGGCCAGTACCACACGAACAGCGCCCGTTGGCTTGTGTTTGACGTCACAGAGCCCATGCGCCTGGTGAGCGTCACCTTGTTCGCCAACGGCACCTACGACCGTTCGTTTGAAATCATTGATGCGTTGGGGCAAGTGCTGTGGGAAACCACAGTCACCGTGACCGATGGCGAGTTCCTTTTGGAGATTGGCCACGAGTTGGAACCCGGAGAAGGGTACGGCTTGCGTTGCACCACGTCCAACCCCCAGCTTTGGCGTGAAGGGACGTCGTCCACACTCAATTACCCCTACGAGTTGGCGGGGTTGGGGACCATCAACCGCAGCACGGTGGCGAATTCGCCGTTCTCTTACTATTACTTCTTCTACCAGTGGAACGTGGAAAGCACGTTGGCGGTGGAGTGCGTCAGCCCCCGCGCGGACGTCACAGTCACCGTCACCGATTGCACCGACCCGGACGCTTGCAACTACAACCCCTCTGCTTCGGTGGATGACGGTTCTTGCGAATACGAGTCGTGCAACGACGGCTGCGTGGGCGACTTGAATGGCGACGGCAGCGTGACGGTGAATGACCTGCTCGCGCTGCTCGCGGACTTCGGGTGCACGGAAGTATGCGAAGGAGACGTGGACCTTGACGGTGCGGTCAGCGTGTCCGACTTGCTCGCACTCCTGGTGGTGTTCGGTGCGTTGTGCTGAGCCGGTCAGGCGTCTGACCCGTGGAAATGCTCGCGCAAGGCTTGCGCGACCTTGAGGTTCACGACCTTCAAGAGGTCTTCCTTGGACGCTTTTGCGATTGCCTGAACCGAGCCAAACGCCGTCATGAGCGCGTGGCGCGTTTTGGGCCCCACGCCAGGGACGTCGTCCAATTCTGAGTGCAAAAAGGCCTTGCTCCGCCGCTTGCGGTGGTGGGCGAGGGAAAAGCGGTGGGCTTCGTTGCGCATGTGCTGGATGACCCGCAGGGTGGGCGACCGCTTGTCGAGGTACATGGGGGCGGTGTCCCCAGGGTAGTAGAGTTCTTCCAGCCTCTTGGCGATGCCGACAATGGCGATGGTGCCGCGCAACCCGAGCATGTCGAGGGCTTCCACGGCATGCGAGAGCTGTCCTTTGCCTCCGTCAATCACCACCAGTTGAGGCAGCGACTCGCCTTCGTCGAGCAGGCGTTTGTACCTGCGGTACACGGCTTCCTTCATGCTCTCAAAGTCGTCGGGCCCTTCCACCGTTTTGATGTTGTACTTCCGGTATTGGCTTTTCGCGGGTTTGCCGTCTCGAAACACGACGCAGGCCGATGCGGGATGCGTGCCTTGCGTGTTGCTGTTGTCGAAGCACTCCATGTGAGTGGGGTGTTCCTTCAGGCGCAAGTCGGACATCATGGTTTCCATGAGGCGGTCCTTGGCGGCATCCGGATCCACTTGCTCGAGCTGGGCGTGCCTGTCTCGCATGGCGAACTGTGCGTTCCTGGCGCCCATGTCCACAAGTTTGCGTTTGTCCCCCCGCACAGGGACCACGCATTCGGCGCCCAGCACCTCTCCCTCAATGGCGTGCGAAAGCAGAACGGTCCGACTCGCCACCGCGAAACGGTCGCGAATTTGAGGGATGGCTGCCTCCAAGACTTGGCTGTCGGTTTCGTCGAGTCGCTTGCGGAACTCCAGGGTTTGGCCTTGCACAATCGCGCCGTGCTGGATGCGCATGAAGTTCACAAATGCAGACTTCGCGTCCCCCACGACGGCGTAGACCTCCACGTCCGAAATGGAGGGATTCACCACCGTGCTTTTCGCTTGGAACTGCTCCAGCGCTTGGAGCTTGAGCTTGTGCTGCTCGGCTTCCTCGAACCGCAAGTCCGCCGCCGCGTCCGCCATGCGCTGTTTCAAGGTTTTCTTGACGTCGGTGAAGTGCCCTTTCAACACCTTTCGAATCGAGTCGATGCTCTCGTTGTAAC
>CAZKGY010000259.1:0-2726 GCA_964552305.1 uncultured Comamonadaceae bacterium | reverse complement strand
TTCGTCAAGGCAATTCCCACGTCGCCTCCCCAGCCCTTGCCGGCGGGTTGGATCAGGTGTTGAATGCTCGGCGTGAAGCCTCGGGTGAAAAGGGAGTCCACATTCTGCATGGTGGCCAACGAAAACCCGCCTGACGATGCGGAAAACGCAGAAGCTTGCCCTCCCGTGGCGTCGAGGTCAAACATGGCGTTGCCTAGGATCAACCTTCCGGTCACACCCGTGTGCAACTGCCAACCTTCCATGGGGTCGCCCCAGCATTTGGAAATGGCCAAATCGTGGGTCCTCACCGACTGGATGCGCAACGACGTCCCCTCCAACAAGGCAGACTGGTTGAGGGTCGAGTCCATCTCGAATCCCGTCCACTCGCCATCCCAATCAGCACCCAAAGAGGCCGTCGACGTCACAAGTCCATCGACTAGAACGTCGTCATACAAACCAAGCCCCCCGTTGATGACAAGTTCGGCCAGGCCGTTCCCGAGATCGATGCTTGCCTGAAGGCTGCGACGGTTGACGTATCCAATGGACCAACGTCCCAATTTGCGTGCCATGCCTAGCGTCGTCAACGACGCTTGCACGCCCAATTTCTCGTTTGCAAGGGCCTCAAGCCAACGCTCATCGTCCAACGAACCAGCATCTGTGTCTTGCCTCTCGAACAACTGTCCCCACAAATCAGGTTGGCTCAAAGCACTGGAGGAAACCTTCACGCCACCTTCAAAACTTCCTGACGTGCCCAACGCGTTGGACGACCAAAGCGCCCCTGTCATCAAGGCTGGATTGAAGCCAATGGCCTGGTAATCGGTGGACAAGGCGTACGGCGTTGCGCCCCCTGAAACGTGGGTTCGCACAATTTGGGCGACAGTGGTTTGGTGACAAACCAGGGCCGCGGTCAAAAGAACTAGGGTTCTACGCATGAACCCCTATACGGGAATCACACGGGAATGTTCCAACCGAAAGGATCTTCTCCCCTTCCGTATCGAACGTTGTCCAATTCTTGCTTCACCAAGGGCGCGATCGTCCAATCCTCGTAGGCCGGCAAATCGACGACGTCACCCTCGAAACCAAGGGCGCAAATGGGAGACACGGTGGCGGCCGTTCCCAACCCAAACGCTTCAGTCAACGCACCCTCTTTCGCTGCATCGGCCAACTCCTTCACAGTCACACGTCGCTCCTCCACATCCACGCCATGATGCGCTGCGAGCTTGATCGCACTCGCTCGGGTGACCCCAGAAAGCACGGTGTCGCTCGTTTTGGGTACGACCAATTTGCCACCCAGCACGAATGCCACGTTCATGGTGCCGCACTCCTCCACGTGTTCGTGGGTGGCAGCGTCGGTCCACAAGATCTGATCGAAGCCCTCGGATTTGGCCAATTCCGTTGGGTAAAGGGATCCAGCGTAGTTGCCTGCGGCTTTGGCCGCTCCTGTCCCACCGTGGGCTGCCCTCGTGAAATGCTGCTCCACCTTCACACGCACAGGTCGCGTGTAGTACGCCCCCACAGGGCAGGTGAAAATGCAAAACCGAAAGGACTTGGACGGACGAACACCGACGTGCGCCTCCGTCGCAAACATGAATGGTCGGATGTACAGCGCGCTGTTCTCGAAGCCCGGCACCCATCCTTGATCCAACTTCACCAATTCCACCAACGCTTGCATGAAGGTGTCCTCAGGCACCTCTGGCATGCTCATTCGACGGGCAGAGAAGTTGAAGCGAGCAATGTTTGAACCCGGACGGAACAGCGACACCCCTCCGTCTTCCTGCTTGAAGGCCTTCATCCCCTCGAAGATGGCTTGACCGTAATGCAGGGACATCATCGCTGGCGAAAAGGTCATTGGACCAAACGAGGAAATTTCACCACGCTGCCACTCTCCGTCTTCGTAATCCATGACGAACATGTGGTCTGAAAACACTTGGCCAAACGCCAAGTTGTCGAAGTCCACCTCAGGCAATCGACTCGCGTGAGTCGGGGTCACATCAAAGTCCAATGTTGCGAATTCCTCCATCGTCGTAACCTTTCATTTAGGTGTTGCAAAAATCGCACAAGCCGGGCCCCAAAGCAAATGCCTCGTCACAACGAACGTTGTTGTCTGGACGTCAATTCGTTTCCCCCTGAAAAAGGAACTTGTTGGGGCTTACAGCGCCCGTTTTGACGGCGTACATCACGAGCGCGGCCGTGTTGTTCACGCCGAGCTTGCCCATGATGTTTTTCCTGTGTGTCGTCACCGTGTGCGCACTCAAAAAGAGCTTTTCCGCCATTTGCGTGTTCGTGAACCCTTCGGCAATCAATTGCAGCACCTCCATTTCCCGTGCACTCAACAACACGGGATCGCATGAAATGGGCAACGCTTCAAGCTCCGACACGTCGATGGACTCACGTCGAATTTCTTCGAGGATTTGGCCGCAGAAAAACGCGCCACCTTGGGAGGTTTCCCGGATCGCTTCTTCCACTTCACCCAAGTCACAGTTTTTCTTGATGTAGCTGTCCACACCAGCCTTCAGCGCATTCACGATGGTGTGACCTCGCTGCTCGTCTGTGATGGCAAGGACACGAACACCTGGACGTTGCGTTTTCAAGCGCCTGACGTCGTCGATGTCAAATCCTTCGGCGAGGAAATCGATGACCACGACGTCCACCTCAAACGAATGGGTCAACTCAATCAAATCATCCCCTGTCGATGCCTCACCCACCACTGCAATGCCATCCACCGTGCGCGCCATGTTGCGCACGCC
>CAZKGY010000258.1:0-2737 GCA_964552305.1 uncultured Comamonadaceae bacterium | reverse complement strand
TTCCCGAAGGGAGGGGCGGTGGCCCGACGTTTGGGCTTTTTCCAAGGTCCAAATGCTGTTCCACGTGCTCAAATCCACGGCACTCGGCATCCATCCCATCAAGGCGATCAGGAATGCGAGCCCTGTGGGGGTGGTCCAATCGAAGGCAGGCGGCACGACCGATGGATTGGCCGCCGGAGGAGAGCCCACGGCACAAACCACCGCCACGACGGTGCTGGAGACCAGGAAAAACGCGACCACCTTGATGAGTTTGTCCAGGGTGTTGAACCGCCCGGCCCAAAGGATGACGGTGCACGCCACAAACAACGCCACGGCCACTTGGGGCGTCAAGGCCTTGCCCATCGCGGCCGAGACCCCGAGAAGGTTGTCAAGGAACGACGCCGTCACCATGCCCACGGCCGCCGTCACAAAGAGGCAGGTGCCCACCGTCAGCAACAGGTACACCCACGGGGCGACCTTGCCCAGCGTTCGGTACCCCTCAATCAGAGATTTGCCTTTCACGGAGGCGTACCGCGAGCCAAACTCGAAGAACGGGTACTTCGCCGCGTTGGCGGCAACCACCACCCAAACCAGTCCGAACCCCGCCAAAGCGCCTGCCCGCGTGGATTGAACCAAGTGCGACACGCCAATGCAGGTAGAGGCAAACAGGATGCCTGGTCCCAGAATGCGCCGCCACTTGTCGATCCAGGCTTGGTTCACCTCAGTCTTGTTCGGTGTACGGCTTGCGGCCCTGGCGCTGCAACTCGTCCATGCGTTTGTAGGTCACCCACAACTTCCAGCCCACGACCGCTTTCTGCCACCTCGACAAACGCGTGAGGTCGGGGGCCTTGTGGATGGAAGGCAGAAGCACTTTGTTCAGCGCCGAGAGGAAGCCCCAAATGGAAAGGGGATTGCTCATGACTTCGAGGCGCCTTTGAACTGGTCTTCCTTGTACTTGAACAGCACGTTGAATGTGGTCAAACTGCCATAAATGCGTGTGATGTACTGCTGCAGGTTCACCTTGTCCTCGTCGCTCAGCCGTTCGTTGGCATTGATTTGTTGCTCCATGACACGCAAGCGATCCCGCACCATGACGATTTTGTGGAAGAAGGTCTCCAAGGGAATTTCCTTGGCTTGCAAGCCGTCGTCGGCGGGCTGAAGGACCATCGTGCCGCCGTCCCAGCGGTCGCCCAATTCGATGGGCTCAGGTTCCACGTATTGCTCAATGCGGTGGATGTGTTCTTCAAACACCTGCTCCACCGCGGTGGTGATGTCGGACAAATCGGCGACGCCCTCCTCCATGCCTGCCTCGAGAACCTCCCATCCGTCGTAGGACTTGTTGAACTCTTTTTCGCCGTGGTCCTTGAAATACACCCGCCAGAAGTCTCCGTCCTGGTTGAACACGACGCCTTCCCCGTAGGTGGGGTGCTCCACTTTGCTTCCAAGTTGTGCCATGCTCGCAAAGTGCAACGCGGACCGGACCTTTTGGACGCTCCAACGACAGGCGTTTCAACATGGCGACGTTGGCATTTGCGCGAGGGGTGTCGGAAAGGGAGGCCAGACTCGGGCCAACTTGGGGACCATGCAAGAAACGCCTTCCACACACGGCACCAAATCGTTGCGATGGGATCGCATCGGGTTGGTGGCCATGATTTTGATTGGATGCTCTTCAGGCGTGGTGGCCTTGGTGGGCGACTCGGCCGAAGAAGACGAGGCCTTCACCCGCCTGACGCACCCGAAACCCGTGGTGGCGTTGCAGCCCCGCGCCGCCCACCCGCTCTTGTTGACGGGAGAATCTGAACCCACCGAAGAGGCCACCGAGGAACCCACCGAAGAGGCCACCGAGGAGGCGGTCACGGAAGAGGTCGTTGCAGCGCCCGTCGTCGAGGCACCCCGGCAAGCGGAGCCCCCCAAGCCCGTCGAGAAGGAGGTGTCCAAGTCGTTGCCTCGCAAAGACATCCTTCCATGCAGCTGCTGCCGCAAAACCATGAAGGTCCCCAAGAATCCGTACACCGCGCACCAGTCGGCGGCCCGGTCGTTGCCCAACAGCTTTTTCGTCAAGAACGACGCGGAGCTCCGGGCAGGCCAGCGCAACGGCAAGCTCGTGAAGGTGGAGAACGGTCGTGGGTACCACGTCGACCGTTTGACCCACAGCCACGCGTGGTTGCTCCCCGAGACCCTCAAGCTCCTTCAAGACATGGGCAACGATTACGCTGACGCCTTGGAAGGGACCAAATCCGAAGGGGCGTCGTTCCGTGTGACGTCGGTCACGCGCACCGACAAGCAACAGCGCAAGCTGGCGCGACGCAACGCCAACGCCACCAACAGCACGAGCACGCATAGCTATGGCGCTTCGTTTGACATCGCGTTCGTCGATCGGCAAAACACCGACGCGGGTTGTGGCACGCCCACCCGCGCGATGGAGCGCCTGTTGAATCGGTACCAAGAGGAGGGGCTCATTTACGTCATCCCCGAGGGCAACTGCATGCACATCACTTTGCGCAGGCCCTATTGAGCGTCGGTTGCTTACAAAAAAGGGGTGCCAAACGGCACCCCTTTTTTGTTGCTTGAGACGTGGGTCACAAGTGGATGACCTCGTCGTAGGCGGCCGCGGCCGCTTCCATCACCGCCTCGCTCAGGGTCGGGTGGGGGTGGATGGTCTTGATGAGCTCGTGGCCGGTGGTCTCGAGCTTGCGCAAGGCGACAATCTCGGCGATCATTTCCGTCACGTTGGCGCCAATCATGTGGCCTCCCAAGA
>CAZKGY010000257.1:0-2745 GCA_964552305.1 uncultured Comamonadaceae bacterium | reverse complement strand
CAAAGTTAGACCAGGAGCAATCAAGGAGGCACCAAACATTCAGGCACAAAAAAGAGGATCCGCATGGTTCCCCTTTTTCATGGTTGAATCGCCGATTAGCGAGTCACCACAAAGTTCTGAGCCGAAGTGAAGTCGACGTGCTTGGCAGAGAGGGTGTACGTACCCGCAGCCAAGTTGTGCTTCACCAAGATGCGGTTGCCTCCAACCACGTCGCCTTGGGTGTACTCTTGAGTCATCACCACCTTGCCGCTGAGGTCTGTGGCTTCGATGACCATGTTCTCTTCACCCAACACCAACGTCTGGTCGAACTTCACGCTGAACGTGCCTTCGAAGACAGGGTTCGGGAAGATGCTCCACTTGGTGTCAGCTTCGATACCAGTCAAACCGGTAGACGCTTCACCTTCGCAAGAGCCGTCGTTGTAGTTGGCGTTGCTGTTGTAGTTCGCAGCAGTCGCGTCAGTGCAACCGAACACCTTGGCGTCCTTCGTGGTGAAGGTCAAGTCGTGGATGCGCCACGTGCCTCCTTCGCCATCACGGCCCTGCAAGTTCAACACACCCGTGGCAGTGCCGTCGGTGGTCAATTGCATCAACAACACTTTGTTGCCGACCTCGGCCGCAGCCTGAACGTCGGTAGGAACCACGAACCATGCACCGTCCGTCACCGTCAACTCCTCACCAGCGAGGAAGTCATTGTAGTCGATGCCGATGGTCCACAGGTTGTTGTCGTTGCTGTTCTTCGCGCCAACGGTCACCCAGCTGTCGAAAGCCAACCCTGGCTCGACGGCCACGATGTTCTCGTTCACGTCCAAAGAAGAGTAGCTTCCAAACTGGTGCTGGAAGAAGGAACCCGTGGTGGCCACGTTCAACACGTGATCCTCCGCGGCGAACACAGCGTGGAGAGAGTGTTGGGCAGAAGGCAACACGGCGTACACGCGGTAGGTGTTACCTGGGACAGCTCCGTTGTTGTCAACGGCTTCCACGACCAGCTCAACGTTGCTGGCACTGGCTCCGAAGCCCATCATGAGGGCGGCGGTCATTGCGAAAAGGTTCTTCATAAGAATAGGTTTGTTTGCTTTCGAATCAGAGTTGAATCACGGCTTTACCCGTGCGTTCGCCATAAAGATATGGCATTCGTTTTCAAATATCCAATGGTTTTCGAAGGAAAAATACATTTTTTCGTCGAAGGTTACGTTTTGTTCATCGATGGTTCGCCCTGAGTTCACAACAGTCGCGGTGCATCTCTTCTTGCCATGCAAGGAATGAATCGCCTGGTCTTGCCTAGTCGAGAACCTTCTACCTTCGCAAGGTGAGGAAGAAGCCTCACAACGGTTCAACAGCAACATGAAAAAACTGCAAAACCTCGTTCAAGGCGCTTGGGTTGAAGGGTCGGGCGCAGGACAAACCCTTGTTCACGCCATCACCGGACAACCCCACGCCATCGCCTCTTCGGACGGCATTGACATCGAGTCGATGTACGCGTTTGCCCGCGACGTCGGATCCCCTGGCCTGCGCGGCATGACCTTTCAAGAAAGAGGCCGGATGCTCAAGCGACTGGCCCTTCATTTGCACGCGATCAAAGAGACCTTCTACGAAGTCAGCTGGGCCACGGGGGCCACTCGGGCCGATTCATGGATCGACATTGAAGGCGGTATTGGCAACCTCTTTGCCAACGCCAGTTTGCGACGCAAGCTTCCCGACACGCCCTTCGCGACGGACGGAGACTTTGTCCCCCTGGGCAAAGAAGGCACGTTTGGCGGGCACCACTTGTTGGTTCCCAAACGCGGGGTGGCCGTGCACATCAACGCGTTCAACTTCCCTGTATGGGGCATGTTGGAAAAATGTGCCGTGAACTGGTTGGCGGGGGTCCCGGCCATTGTCAAGCCCGCCACCGTGACCTCCTTCTTGACCGAAGCCGTTGTGGCCGCCATTCACGAGAGCGGCATCCTCCCTCCTGGCGCCCTCCAATTGGTCTGTGGTTCGGCGAGGAACATCCTCGATTTCGTGGATGAACGCGACGTCGTGACCTTCACGGGGTCCGCAGCCACTGGCAAGCGCCTGAAGGCCAACCCCAGGCTGATGGAGCATGCCGTGCCGTTCAACATGGAGGCCGACTCGTTGAACGCCGCCATCCTTGGGCCAGATGCCGCCCCTGGGACACCGGAATTTGATTTGTTTGTCAAGGAAGTCCGCAAAGAGATGACCGTGAAGTGTGGACAAAAGTGCACGGCGGTCCGACGGATTTTTGTGCCGCGTGAACACCTCGATGCGGTGCAAGAAGCCCTGGTGCGTCAGCTGGCGAAAACCACCGTGGGCGACCCGCAACAAGAAGGTGTACGCATGGGCGCCCTGGTGGACCAGAGCCAATGCCAAGACGTGCTCGAACAGGTGGCACGCCTGGAACAAGAAGCCGAACGCGTCTTCGGCGACGCCAAGTCGCTGGAATTGGTCGGCGCCCAGCCCAGCGTGGGCACCTTTCTCCCCCCCATGTTGTTGCGCAACGAACGCCCCATGGAAGCCACGTCTTGCCACGAGGTGGAAGCGTTTGGCCCCGTGAGCACCTTGATGCCCTACGAGGACATTGAGGAAGCGGTGGCCTTGGCAGAGAAAGGCAAAGGCTCGTTGTGCTGCAGCATCACCACCAACGATCCCAAGGCAGCATCCACATTCGTGCGTGAAGCAGCTCACATGCACGGGCGTATGCTTGTGTTGAATCGCGAGTGCGCGCGCGAAAGCACGGGGCACGGG
>CAZKGY010000256.1:0-2756 GCA_964552305.1 uncultured Comamonadaceae bacterium | reverse complement strand
ATCCGGTGGCTTTCAGTGCGAACAACAAGTTGTCGTCCACGCTGCGGTCTTGGAGCAGACCAAAATCTTGGAACACCATCCCGAGCTTGCGGCGGAGCTTGTGCACATTCCTTGGCTTGACCTTTCCAAGGTCGGTGCCACACACCGAGCCAGACCCAGAGGCCAAAGCCAAGTCGCCATACAGCGTGCGCAACAGGCTGGACTTGCCGGTTCCCGTGCGCCCAATCAAGTACACCAGCTCCCCTTGGTTGACCACCAGGTTCACGTCGTCCAACACCATGTGTTCACGGTGTTGCACTCGTGCGTTGCGCAACTCAATCAGGGGAGTGGCCTCGTTCATGGCTGGAGTTGGAAGTCGGCGTCCGTCAATTCGGGGTTGAATTCAACCGTGCCGAGGCGCATGGTCACCGACTGACCTGACATGGACGTGGTGGTGATGGCCGCAAGCTTCAGTCCGTTGTCCCCGAAAGGCATGTACGTTTGGTGCTGCATGGTCATTGTGGCCCCATCGAAGTCCGTGGTTCGCGATTGAACCATCAATCCATCGTTCACCTGGAACCAGTAGGTCTCCACGTCGTCGCCCTTGGCAAATTCAAGGACGTAGCAATCTTCGCCACGGAGGGGTTCTTGTCCGAGGACGCTTGCCGTGTAACCGTTTTTCTCCATTCGCAGCAAACGAACAGGGCTGATGCGCGCCAATTCGAAGGCCACTTTGTCAGGATCCATGTCGTTCGATTTCCCGGTCTGGGACTCCAAACCACCTTGCGACGTCATGGATTGTCCCATGACCATTTGTCCTGCCATCGTCAATTGCGACTTGATGGCTGGGTTCTTCTTGTCGAACCGTTTCCACTCTTGCAACTCAAGACTCATGCCGCCTCCAAATTCCATGGAGCCCACGGTGTGGATGGAAGAGAGCTTGCCCCATGCCTTGGCGCCTCCAATGGCGTCGAAGTGGTTGCCCAAAATGGACTTCGCCGAGACTCCTTCTGGGGCGTCGACGCGAGGGATGGAAAGGGTGCCAAAGGCGTCGTATCGGTCGATCCCGTTGTTGGTGTCAAACACGGCCAAACGATCCGCGACATCTGGCGATCCCACCACGCAGATGTTCAGGTTGTTGGGCTTGATCATGTTTTTGGCAGCGCGTTGCACGTCTTCGATGGTGACGGCGTCGAGGCGAGCCAAGTAGGTGTCGTAGTAGTCCTGAGGAAGCTTGTAACGCGCGATGTTCAAGGCGAAGCGTGCCACCGTGCCGGCATCTTCCAAGGAGCGGGCAAAGCTGCCCGACAGCGAGGCCTTGGCCGTGGCCAAATCGGCGCTGTCCACTTGCGTGTCGCGAATTCGGTTGATTTCATGAAGGAACTCCACAATGGCGCTGTCTGTCACTTCGCTTCGCACCTCGGCGGAAGCGATGAATTCCGCGGTCACTGGGTCTGGCGACAGGGAAGACCGTGCGCCGTAGGTGTACGCCTTGTCTTCGCGCAGGTTCTGCATCAGCCTGCCGCTGAATCCTGAACCACCAAGGATGGCGTTCATGAGTTGGATGGCCGCCGCATCTGGGTGCCCTGGAGGGTATGGGGCTGGCTGGGTGATTTTGATGGAGCTCTGCACGGCGCCGTCAATGCCTGAAAACCTGACCTCACGGCCCTTGGGCAATTGCGCAGGGGCGATGCGCGCAAAGGGAATGTTGCCGCGGCGCCACGACCCAAAGTGTGCATTGGCTTTGGCGTAGGCCTCGTCTGGGGTGATGTCGCCCACGACAATCAAGTACCCTGCGTTGGGCCGGTAGTATTCTTTGTGGTAGGCCAAGAGGTCTTCCCGCGTGATGGCGTCAATCGTCTCTTCGGTGGTGATTTCGCCGTAGGGGTGCATGCTGCCGTAGTTGGTGGCGTTCACCAGGTTGCTCGAAATGCTCCCCGGATCGGTCGCGATGTTCGAGAGTCCTGAGCGGTATTGGGTCTTCACCTTGTCCAACTCCTCTTGGGGGAAGGTGGGATTGAGCACAGCGTCTGACACGATGCGTAGCAAGTCGCCTGTGTGTTTGGTCAAAGACCGGGCGTAGAATCCCTTGCTGGAGGCAAAGAAGGTGGCTCCCAGGAATTCCACTTCTTCGGCGATTTCCGCCTTGCTTCGGGCGTCTGTGCCTGCGCTCATCATGTCGCTCGCCACGGCTTGGAGTCCAGCCTTGTCGCCCTCCAAGAATGGCGGGAATTCGAGGGTCAAATTCCAATACACAGAAGGCGTGCGGTGGTTTTCGACCACGATGATGTTCAACCCATTCTCAAGTTCGAGTTGGGTGGAAGACCCCATGTTCAATTCAGGCGCGGGTCCTGGCTCCGGAGCTTTGCTGCGGTCGAGTTGTGCCAATCCTTGGTTGGCGACGAACAGCAAGCCGAGCAATGCGGATGCCGCGCGAAGGGTTCGTGATGCGTTCATGGGGTCAAGGTTGGAGGTTGGGGTCTTGGAGGAAGTACAAGGTCACGCGTTGCTCGGGCACGTAGTATTTCTGCGCGGCTGCCTGAATGTCCTCAGGAGTGACCGCCAAGTAGCGCTCGATTTCGGTGTTGATGAGGTTGGCGTCACCGAAGTAGGTGTGGTAGTTGGCCAGGCTTTCGGCGATTCCAGCCATGCGTTGGTTGCCCGTGAAAAAGGACGTTTCAATTTGGTTCTTCAACTTCTGCAATTCACGATCGCCGATGGGCTCACGCTGCATTTTGGCCACTTCTTCGTTCATGGCTTCTTCCACTTGTGAAGCA
>CAZKGY010000255.1:0-2763 GCA_964552305.1 uncultured Comamonadaceae bacterium | reverse complement strand
GACCCAGCCCGGAATCACGCCTGTGGCAACCTCGTCCGGCTCAGTTCACCCCTCTTCCGCCCTCCAGCCGTTGCCTGCTTCTCGTGCAATGGCCGCCACGAATTTTGTCGACGCCGCCGAAGCCTCGGTTCACGCCGTGGTCCACGTCCAAACGGCCTCCGTGGTGGCTGACCGCTCCAACCCTTGGCTTTCCATGCTTGGCCTCACAGAAGGGCGGCTTGCACAAGGATCTGGCAGCGGGGTCATCGTGGACGAAGAGGGCCTGGTGGTCACCAACCATCACGTCATTCAGGGCGCACGCACGATTTTGGTGAACACCTCGGACGGCATGCGCTACGAAGCATCCCTGGTCGGGAGCGACCCAAGCACCGACCTTGCCCTCCTCCGCATCCAGGCCGATGAACCCCTCCCAAGTTTGCCTTACGGCGATTCCGACGCGACGCGCGTGGGCGAATGGGTGCTCGCCGTGGGCAACCCACTCAACCTCACCAGCACGGTTACCGCGGGCATCGTCAGTGCGAAAGGCCGGAACATCCGTTTGCTCGAAGGCGATGTGGCCAACAACGTGTTTCCCGTGGAGAGTTTCATCCAAACCGACGCTGCCGTCAACCCCGGAAACAGCGGCGGAGCCTTGGTCAACACGAAGGGCGAACTGATCGGCATCAACACGGCCATTGCGTCCCAAACAGGTTCCTATGCGGGGTACTCCTTTGCCATCCCCTCTTCCATTGTCCAAAAAGTCGTGCGCGACCTGCGTGAATTTGGGGTCGTTCAACGTGCGTTTTTGGGCGTTCAACTCGACGCCGTTGCCCAAGGATTGCGCATTGCCTCGGTGCGTATTGGGGGCGGTGCAGCGAAAGCTGGCTTGCGCGAGGGGGACGTCATCGAGCGCATCAATGGCCACCCGGTCCGAACGTTTCCAGAACTGCAGGAACGCCTTTCGAGGCACCGTCCCGGAGACCGGTTGACGTTGGCAGGCATCCGGGACGGAAAGGCTTACAAGACATCTGTTGAATTGGGCCCGTTCAAGCCCAGGCAACCCATGGCCAACGCGGCACCATAAAACGTCGCGCGGAAATTCCCCAACCCAAGTGAAGCGTTGGCAATGCGGTATTTCCATGGTACGGGCTTGAAACCAAGCACCTTGGTGCCCCCTTCATTGCCATCAACTTGGGGTTGGTGCCGATTGACCAATCCTTCTTGGGGAATTGTTCTACCCTTGGGACATGCACCTTCCGATGTTTCCACTGCCCATTCTTCCCTTGCCCGGAGAAATGGTTCAATTGCACGTGTTCGAGCCGCGATACCAAATGCTGTTCGACGAGCTCGAGGGCATGGACCTCGAAGAGTTTGGCATTCCTTTCTCCAAGCAGAACAACCTTGCAGGTGTGGGGAGCGTGATGCGCCTCGTGACGGTGCGTGCAAAGCAACAAGATGGCAGCCGAGACGTGGTGGTGACCTCGACAGGCTTGTTCCAACTCGAGTCCTTCGAAGAGTTTCCCGAGGTGCAACCCTACCCCAACGGACGGTGCAATCCGCTCGAGGAGTGGCGGGAATGGCCTTTGGGAGAGGCGTGTGAGCGGGCCAAGCAAGCGCTGTTCAAGGTGATGAAAGACCAGGGCATTTCCACGACCAAGTTGGAAAACGTGGGGCTCGTGCGGTTCGTCCAGCACTTGGGCATCGACGCGGCCCGACGCGCCGAAATTTTGGCGTCCAAAGACATCCACACCATGCAATCCATGGTGCTCGAGCGGATTGAGTTGACCCGAAAACTGCTTGTGCAGAACCCGACACAGAACGGTGGATTGTTCATGAATTGACCCCCTTCCTGCGGTGCGCCATCCCCTATCTTTGGGGGCATGAAGCAACGCTTATGGTGGGCCGTGTGCAGCGTCGCCCTCGCAACCGTCGGATGCGAATCGTCATCCCCTTCCAACGCTGAGATTTCCGTGGCTGGCACGTACGAAGTGCAATCCTTGGGAGACGTCCCGCCTGTGCCTGATCTGGGCAAGTTCCCCGACTTGGATCCATTGAAAGTGACCCAAGACCACGTGGGGCTGGCATCCTTCATGAGCCAGGATTCGCTCGACCAGGTGGCCGGGGACATGTACACGTACTTCCACAGCTCCAACGTCGGCGATTGGGACAACAACTTCAAGCACTTCCCGAACCACCGAAACCAGGACACTGCGATGTTGACCACCATGCGTGAAATGATGGAAAAGTGGTTTCACCAAGGCTTGCGCAATCGGGCCGGTGCAGCCCACATCCGGTATGCGAGCCCTTGGATCGAAGAGGATGACCAGCGCGTGGCCTTGCTCGGGATGGATTTGACCTACTACCTGGACTTCTTCGAGCACTTCGAGGGCAACCCCGAGGGCATGCGGTTCTCGCTCGAACGCACCTGGGGTGCCGAGACGGTCACCTGGAACGAGTTCGACCAAGTGGAACAAGGGGACTCGATGCACATTCGTCAGTTTGAAGTGAACGCCGAGACCTCCATGTTTGTCCTGGCGCCCAAGAGCGACTCCATGCTCTTCACCTTCCTTCCTCCAACCATTCAGAGCTCCCCTGCCTTGGCGGCGGACATGATGAACAACGAGACCATGCTCACGTTGCTTCGTCACAAGCGCGAGCATTTCGACAAGCAATAGTTCCTGGATGAAGCTCTGGGCAGTCAATGAATGGGCCTCCCTCCGCAAAATGGTGGTGGGCATTGGGACATCCATGGGTGGTGTCCCCGACTTGGCCGATGCCTACGAC
>CAZKGY010000254.1:0-2783 GCA_964552305.1 uncultured Comamonadaceae bacterium | reverse complement strand
CAGTCGAGGCCAACCGTGGTACACGAAAGGCCCATCAAGTCTTCGAGGAAGTGCCCTCCCCCTTTGGCGAAGACCGTGACCGGCACGCGACCTTGGAGGCCATCCACCACCTTGTGCATGTGAGGCAGGATGCGTTCGATGTAGAGCTTGCGGCTGAGCGACCCCGCCCAGCTATCAAAGAGCTGTACGACGTGGACGCCGGCGTCGATTTGGGCTTGCAAATACGCCAACGTGGCGTCGGCAATGGCCCCAAGAAGGGCATCTGAAAGCGCCGGCTCCTCCCATAGCATGCGCCGGGCAAGCGCCCAGTTCTTGCTCCCCTTCCCCTCCACCATGTAGCAGAACAGCGTCCATGGCGCGCCCGCAAAGCCAATCAACGGCACACGGCCGTCGAGCGATTCCAGGATGCGCGCAATGGCGTGCATCACGTAGTCCAGGTCGGTGGTCGGATCGATGGGGCGAAGCTTGTCAAAGTCCGCCTTGCTTCGCACGGTTTGACGGAATTCGGGGCCGATGCGCTCCACCAAATCGTACGGAAGCCCCATGGCTTCGGGCACGACCAGGATGTCGCTGAACAAGATGGCGGCGTCCACCCCATAGGCGTCGACAGGTTGGATGGTCACTTCGGCCGCGCGGTCGGGGTCGAACAGGAGCTCCTTGAAGCCGCCTACCTTGGCGCGAACGGCCCGGTATTCTGGGAGGGTTCTTCCCGCCTGACGCATCATCCAAACCGGCACGCGCTCCACGTCCTCCCCCCGCATGGCCCGCAAGATCAAATCGTTCTCAAGTCCCTTCATGCAACAAAGGTCAGTGCAAAACCTTGAACACCGTCTCTCGCAGGAGCATGCCGTCCGTGATGGTGGCGTTGTCGCGTCCTTTGGACTTCCTATCCGCCTCAATCAAGTAGCCAAAAATGCGCTCGAGCTTCGCAGGCGGAAAGGCCTGGGACGCCCGCGCGTAATCCTTCACGGCGTACGGACTGCAACGCATCGCCTTGGCGGCCGCCGACTCGGACGGATTGCCCAAACTCTGGTACACCAGCACGCGGGCGAAAAACGCATGCAGGACGGGCACGACCATCGCCAGCGGGGCGCTCTTGGGGTTCGCCTCGAAGTACGCCACGATGCGGTTGGCGCGGGCGATGTCTTTTTGAGCCAGCGCACGCTGCAACTCAAACACGTTGTAGTCCTTGCTGATGCCGATGTGCTCTTCCACCAGCGCAGTCGTGAGGTTGGTCCCTTGCGGCAGCAGGATCGTCAGCTTGGCCATTTCGTTGGCGACCTTTTGCAGGTCGTTGCCCAGGCTTTCCGCGAGCAACTGGGCGACGGGCGGGTCGACGACCAACCCCCGTTCCTTGGCATGGCCCGCAATCCATTGAGGCAACTTGTAGTCCCTCACCTTCTCGCTCAAAAACAGCGTGCCGTTTCGCGACATGGTTTTCACCGCCTTGAGCCGGGAGTCCGTTTTCTTGTGAGGGTGCGCAAAGACGAGCACAGTCGAGGCCACGGGGTCTGCAGCGTAGGCCTCGAGTTTGGCCATCTCGTCCTTGCGCTTCCACATCCGCATGTCCTGGGCCTCTTTCACCAGCACGAGCTGGCGATCCGCCATCATCGGAAACCGACGTGCCGCCGCAAGCACTTGGTCCACGTCCGTGTCTCGCCCATACAGAACCGTCTCGTTGAAATCCTTCATGGATGGGTCGACCACGTGCTTGAGCAGCGCGTCCACGATTTCCGAAATGAAGAACGGCTCCTCCCCGTGCAAGACGTAAATGGGCGAGCATTGTCCCGCTTGGATGTTCCGGATGACCTGGCGGTGAGGCATGACGCGAAGGTAGGATTTGAACGTAGCTTCGTCGCATGACCACGGATTTTCCTCCGTTGAACCTGCCTGATGCCACGTTGCAGACACGGACGGGGCCTTCTGGCAAACCCGAGGTGCTCTGCTTGGCCCGCAAAAAGTGGGTCGCGCTCGAGCCCGAGGAATGGGTCCGCCAACACGTGCTGGCGTTCCTCTCAGAATCCCTCGGCTACCCGCTTGGATGCATGGCGGTGGAACATCGGCTGACCCTGAATGGCATGCCACGACGGGCGGACGTGGTGTGCTTCACCGCAGACCAAACGCCCCGGTTGCTCGTGGAATGCAAGGCGCCCAACGTTGCGCTCAGCCAGGACGCCGTGAATCAGGCTGCCCGGTACAACCTCGTCTTGAAGGTGCCCGCCCTGCTCGTCACCAATGGCATGCAGCATGCCGCTTATGAGGTGGACCCCGGGGGGGTCAGCCGTCCCCTTCAAGCGCTTCCCCCCTGTCCTTGACGCCTTGCGCGAGGAAGGGCCCTTCCTTGTGTACTTTCGCAACGCAATGAAGATCACAGACATTCTCGCCATTGCCGGCAAGCCCGGCCTGTACAAGGTGTTGGCCTCAGGAAGCGCCAGCATCGTCGTGGAAAGCATGCTCGACGGCAAGCGTTCGAGCGTTTCTGGCGCCTCCCGCGTCAGCAACCTCGCAGACATCACCATGTACACCATGGAAGAGGATGTGCCTCTCCGCGACATTTTGAACCGCATCCACGAGTCCCAGAAAGGCGCAGAAGGCCCCTCCCACAAGGACTCTGCCCAAGGCATCCGTGACTTCATCGATGGCATCGTTCCCGAGTTGGACCACGAACGGGTGTACCAAAGCGACTTGAAGAAGCTCGTGCAGTGGTACAACATCTTGATAGGCAAGGACGCCTTCCCGCTCGAGCTTCCTGAAACCGACGACCAACCCGCCGAGGAGGCCAA
>CAZKGY010000253.1:0-2804 GCA_964552305.1 uncultured Comamonadaceae bacterium | reverse complement strand
CAGCACTGGGAGAAAAAGGTGTTTCATGAATGAAAGGTTTGTGTGTATCAATTGTGCCGACAAAATAGGACGATTCAACCATCAATTCCGAACATTGTGGCATGAAATGGGTCGGAAACGTTCGAAAAATGGGGAGCCATGTGGATGAATCGGGCCGCGTGACCTATGCCTTCCATGGATGCGACGTGGTCGAACCCCTCGAACCTTGGTCGGTCAACGACCTGGTTGGGCAGCGCATTCGTGTGTCGTTTGAAGGGGCGATTCATTGCGTGGAGACCGGCAGGCCCATTCGGAAAACGTACGGGGAAGGGTTGTCTTACGACGCCTTTTTGAAGTCTCCGCTTGCATGCCCGAGCATCATCCGTCCGGAGTTGAGCCGCATCCACGAGGGCATCGCGCTGCGCGACGAAGCATGGGAACGGGCGAACCATTTGCAACCGCATGTCGTGTACGTCAGCCAAACCAGTGGATTCAAGGTCGGCGTCACCCGCAAAACCAACGTCCCCTCACGCTGGGTGGATCAAGGGGCTGTCGCAGCCATGATCCTGGCGGAGGTCCCGTACCGGCAGCTTGCAGGCGAAATCGAAGTGGTGCTCAAGGAGCACATGAACGACCGGACCAATTGGCGTGCCATGTTGAAGGAAGTCGCCGCCGACCAGCCCGCCCTGGAGGAGATGCGCGAGGCTTGCTTTGAGCACTTGGCCACCGGTTACGAGGACTACCTCGACCTCGAGGACGTGTGGCACGAGTTTCACTTCCCGGTCAGCCAGTACCCGGACAAGGTGAAAAGCGCCAAACTCGACAAGGCACCTTGCCTTGAAGGGACGCTGTTGGGCGTCAAAGGCCAGTATTGGCTGTTCGACACGGGGGAGGTGTGGAACGTGCGTTCCCATGCGGGTTACCGCGTGGCCATTGAGTCTTGATCAGTTCAGCGAAGGATCGCTTGGGGCATTCGCGATGTGGTCGAACCCCATGTCCGTGATGAGGCGCTTCCAGAACGCTTCGTTTTCCTCGTCTGTGCGCATGATGTCGCCGGATGGGGCCTGCGACACAAACCACGACTTGCTTTGGATTTCCTCGCCAAGTTGCTCAGGTGACCACCCGCTGTAGCCAATGAAAAAGCGAATGTCTTTGTTCGACAATTCGCCGCTGTGCAGCATGGATTTGATCTGGTCAAAGTCTCCGCCCATGTAGACGCCTCGGCAGACTAGGGTGCTGTCCAAGATGTCCTTGCGCGTGTGGATGTAGTAGAGGTTGCTGTTTTTGACTGGCCCGCCGACGCTAATGCGCGCCTCGATGTTTGGCAAGTCGTCCATCACTTCGCTCACCTCGATGTCGACGTAGTTGTTCAGCACGAAGCCAAAGCTGCCTTCCTCGTTGTGCTCGCAAATAAGCACGACCTTCCTCCCGAAGTACGGGTCGTTCATGAACGGCTCGCTGAGCAGCACGTCGCCGGCTTGGGGCGTTTTTTGGTCGGATGGGGTGAATCGAATCATGGCTTTCGCGTCGAGGCTAGGGCCTACGACAAAAGTCTCTTCAAAGTTCCGTCATTTGTGTCCATGAATTCAACCCAGCCTCACCAATCGTTGTTCACAGGGCTTTGCGCATGGCTGTTGCTGGTCGGCTGCCATTCCAATCCTGGCGGATCCAGTACGATCACGGGCGAACTGCCCTTGTGGGAGGTCGATTCTTTGATGGCATCGAACGCGACGCCCAGTTACGAGGAAGCTTTGGGCCACGTGGAATGGCTGGCTTCGTCGGATGCCCGTGCCACGCTTCATGCGGTGGGTGGCAGCGACGTGGGGCGTCCCATCCACGCCCTTGTCTTGGCCTCCTCTAAAGCAAGTCCACAACCGTCCATGGGCGACTTGGCTTCGTTGCGTGCCCGCATGCCTGAGGATGGTGGCAAGCCCGTGGTTTTGGTCAACAACGCGATCCACCCTGGGGAGCCATGCGGGGTGAACGCAAGCCTTGCCATGGCCACCGATTGGCTTCGTTTGCCGGATGGTCCAGGCCACCCCTTGCGTGCAGCGACCTGGGTGATCATCCCGCAGTACAACGTGGGCGGTGCATCCAGAAGAAACTGCTGCACCCGGGCCAACCAAGATGGACCAGAGGCCTATGGATTCCGAGGCAATGCCCAAAACCTCGACCTGAACCGTGATTTTGTGAAGATGGATAGTCGCAACGCCTTCACGTTTGTGGAGACGTTCCATGCAGTCAACCCCGATGTCTTCATCGACACCCACACGTCCAATGGCGCGGACTATCCCTACACGATGACGCTCATCGAGACCCAGCCAGACAAGGCAGGACCCGTGTTGGGGCCTTTCATTCGAGACACGTTGACGCCTGCGTTGAACGCAGCCATGGCCGAACGAGGTGTGCCGATGGTTCCTTACGTGTATAGTCGTGGAGAGACGCCCGACGACGGGATCATGGGCTTCCTCGAAACGCCTCGCTACAGCACAGGGTATGCTGCCCTGTGGGGAACCCTCGGATTCACCACGGAAGCGCATATGCTCAAGCCCTTTCCGGACCGCGTGAAAGCGACACGGCATTTTTTGGAGAGCATGGCTGCGTGGTTGCAAGACCATGGGGGGGACGTGCTTGATGCGAGGGAACGCGAGCGCCAACGCGTGGCGCAGGCAGAATCCTTGCCTGTCCGATGGGCCTTGGATCCTGTGAATCATGACTCGCTCATGTTTGAGGGATACACGGCGCGGCGCGAATGGAGCAGTGTCACGGCAGGTCGACGGTTGAAGTACCTCAGAGACAAGCCCTGGAAAAGACGCATTCGCCAT
>CAZKGY010000252.1:0-2822 GCA_964552305.1 uncultured Comamonadaceae bacterium | reverse complement strand
CGGACGTCGAAACATCCATGGAAGCCAACACCCTCGGCAGCGTGGTTCACCACGTGATGGAACACGGTTTGGCCCCAGCAGTAGGTAGCCTGCTTTCCACCACCCACCTCGACGCCATTGCGGACCAAATCGACGAGCTCCTCGTCCAAGCCTTGGCGAAGGAATACAACCAAGATTTGGTGAAGCGCGGGGAGAACGTGCTCAAGCTTGAGATTGCCCGAACCACCATCTTGAAGTTCCTGCGCCAAGAGCGCAAGGAGATTGTGGACGGAGACCCCATCCCAACCATCGATGGCTTGGAGGCCCAAATGACTGCCACGGTGCACCACCCCGTGGGAGGGACGATGTCCTTTTTTGGGAAAATGGACCGCATGGAAACGGTCTTGAACCAGCCGAGGTTGGTGGACTACAAATCGGGCAAGGTCACGGCCAAAGATTTGGAGTTGGGGAGCGATTGGCCCGAACAACTGTCTTCCGGGAAGCACAGCAAGGCCTTGCAATTGATGGTGTATGCCACGATTGTGCTGGCCGACCTGGACCCCATGAAGCGAGAACAAGGCGTCTTGGCCGCCATTCGTTCCGGGAAAAACGTGAAGTCCGGTCTGTTGTCGTTGGTCGTGGACGGCGAGCAAGTGATTCGGGCTTCCCACATGCAAGCGTTTTTGGATTGGCTGGCCGACGAATTGGCGGTGTTGCGCGCGCCTGACCATGCCCTTGCCCACAACCCAGACGCGCACTACTGCGAACATTGTGTGGTGCTTGACCCCAAACCAACCTTTTCGTTCTGACCTTTGAGCCATGGGCATCGTCGCCAAACAATCGACCCGCAACGCCTTGGTGCTCGCCACAGGCCTCCTTCTGGGTGCAATCAACACCATGTTTGTGTTGCCCGCGGCGTTTGAAGGATACGAGGAAGGTTGGGGACTGATCCGGGTCATGACGTCCTGGGGCACGATTTTGGCGCAAGTCCTGGCCCTCGGCATGCCCAACGCCATGCTCCGTTTCTTGCCCCAGACCCAAGGGAAGCGAGAAGGCAACGTGCTCAGCCTCATCGCCATCGTTCCAGCCTTGGCATTCGCCGTCGCTGGGCTGGCGTCGATCTGGATGGGGCCCGATGCCCTCCTCGCGTTGGATGCCGACAAAGGGTGGCTCCTTTCCGGCAGGGTTGGTGCGTTCCTGTGGATGGCCGGGGCATACCTCGCGATGCTCATGCTTCGTGCGCTGCTGATTCATCGCATGCGCACCGTGGTGGTCACGGTCATTCAAGAGCTCTGGCTCAAGGGGTCGTACCTCGCACTTGCCGTGGTGTATTTGCAGGGCTGGATGCCTTTCGAGACGTTCTTCAAATGGTTCCTGTACAGCTATGCCGCGGCCGTCTTTTTCATGCTCGTGGAGGCCCATTCGGCGGGCATCCAACTGCGCAAACCGTCCTTCAGGCAGGACGGCAAACCCGTGTTGGAATTTGGGTTGTTCGCCTTTTGGAACGTGGGGGCCAGGACAATTGCGAAAAATCTAGACTTCGTGATGGTCGGAGCCTTGCTCGGGCTTGCCGTTGTGCCACGCTACACTTTTGCATTCTTCATCGCCACCGTCGTGGCCATGCCGATGCGCGCCATGGGGCCCATTTTGAATTCCCTCACCAGCAAGGACGTGGCCAAGCATGGCCCCGAAGCGTCGGAAGCGTCCTTGAAGCAATCGGCACGCGTGCTGTTGTCGGTCACGAGCGCCTTGCTCGTGGCCATTTGGTCCGGCATGCCTTGGTTGGACGCCGTACTACCCGAGGGGTTCCAGGGCCTTGAATGGGTGGTGTTGGCGGTGGGACTGACCTACGTCTTGGAGGCCTCCGGTGGCACGGCCGGACCCATTTTGCAATTCTCCGACCGCTACAAACTCGCCCTCCCCATCAACCTGGGGCTTGTCGTCATGACGGTCGGATTCAACTACGCCTTCATGGCCTGGTTCGGATGGGGCATTGAGGGCGCGGCCTGGGCCACGGCCTTGACAGGCCTTTGGAACATGGGGTGGCGCACCACGCTCATGTGGCGGCTGTTTCAAATCCATCCCTTCACGCGGGCGTGGCTTGGCATCGCCGCCTCGGCGGTGGCGATCGCTGTGGCCATGCGCGGGGTGGGATCCGTCATCGACGTGACCGATTCCACGTGGTGGAACTTGGCGCTGGCGCTGGGCATCGGTGGCGCAGGTGGCGCCTTGACCCTTGCCAGTGCCTGGGGTTGGGGAGGGCTTCCTGAATTGCGTCAGGAGCTTGCCAAGCGCTTCAGCCCTTGACGCGCATCCACTCCTGGGTGCGGAACAAGAACAAGATGTAGCCGCGAACCTTCAAGACGTCAAAGTTGCCGTCTTCAAACCACATCTCGCAGTCGTACACGCTTCCTTTCTTGGGGTCGCAAATGGTGCCGTCTTCCCACTGCCATTCCTTGTCAAACGCCATGTCCCGAACGATTTCCATACCCAACACACGCTTGTCTTTGCGGTCGTCGTCGCACTTGTCGCAATACGGGTCTTGGTCTTCTTCGGGGAGGCGGAACAACTCCACCACCGTGCCGTACAACAGGCCGTTTCGTTCGGTGATTTCCACCACGCTCTTCACGCGGCCGGTCTCGTCGTCAATCGTCTTCCACTTGCCGAGCAAGGGATTGTTTTGGGCGATGGCTGCACCCCATGACACCAACAAGGACAAACTCAGGAGAAGGATTTTTTTCATGGGCCCAAGGTAACCCCACGCGTCATTGGCCTGGGTTCTCGTCCCTGGAACTTGTCAAGGAGCGAACCTTCAAACGTGCCTTTTCGATGCTCGCGTCCAA
>CAZKGY010000251.1:0-2829 GCA_964552305.1 uncultured Comamonadaceae bacterium | reverse complement strand
AGGACTGTTGAAGCCAAACATGTCAGGGGTCGGTTCTTGGAAGGAGAGGCCATCGCGCTCGAATCGGTCGTTGAACACGAGCGAACGCAGGTCGTCGTCAGAGGCTTGGTGGTGAATGACGCATTGGCCTCGCCCTTCGAAGAATGCGGTCTCGATGCTGTCGGCGAGGCGACCTGGGTCTTCGGCGATGCCTTCCACGGCAAATCGATCAATCAAAAGGCCTTCAATGGCTCCTTCCACGCCGTCTTCCATGCGCACCACGCCTTCAGCGGTCCAAATCCTTGCATACCCTTGTTGCTGCAGGACCCTCAAGTGGTCTTCCTGCGTGCGCCCTTCGGGCAGGTTCCACGGCGCCACCACAAACACCCTGCCTTCAGCCAGCGTCGACACCGCGTCAACGACGTCGTCCACGGTGTCTTTTTTCACGGGCTCTCCGCTGATGGGCGACCTGGTCGTGCCGATCCGTGCGAAAAAGACCTTCAGGTGGTCGTGGATTTCCGTTCGCGTCCCTACGGTGCTTCGAGGGCCCCCAGACGCCGACCGTTGCTCGATGGCGATGGCGGGGGAGAGGCCGTCAATGGCATCGACGTCAGGCTTGTCCAAACGACCCAAGAACTGTCGGGCGTAACTGCTGAGGCTTTCGACGTAGCGCCTTTGGCCTTCCGCATACAACGTGTCAAAAGCCAAGGAGCTTTTGCCCGACCCGCTGAGCCCGGTGATGACGGTCAGTTTTTCCTTTGGAATGCTGACGTCCACAGATTTCAAGTTGTGGGCACGCGCGCCTTTGATGTCGATGTTCATTGCAGTTTTTAACACGCCGAAGGTACCTGAGGTTTGGTGTTGATGAGGAAAAGAAGTACTTTGTGTGGAGTACTGACAAAAACCCCACGCCATCGACGCATTCGACTCTTGTTTTTCTTCATGACGTTCTTGACCAGGATCGACCTGGGATGGACAGTGATATCAAAAGAGTTGCCATGCGTGCTACCCTGTCAGACCGTGAGCTCATCCGTGCCTACCGCGACGGAGATGAGCGTTCCTTCGAAACGTTGTTGAACCGCTACCAATCGGGTGTTTTCACCAAGATTCACTTCATCGTGCGCGATGGGGAGGTGGCAAACGACCTGTTTCAAGACGTGTGGATCAAGGTGGTTCAAATTTTGAAGACCGGGAAATACGTGGAGGAAGGGAAGTTTGGTCCTTGGGTGATGCGCATCGCCCACAACGCAGCCATCGACCATTTCCGACGCAACAAAAAGCGGCGCATGGTCCGTGCCAACGACGAATTCGACATTTTTGACACCCTCGCCTCAAGCGACGCCAACGTGGAAGACCGTTTGGTTGAGCAAGAAATCTTGGGCGAGGTGACCAAGTTGTTGCCCGCCCTTCCCGAGGACCAGCAGCGGGTGGTTAAAATGCGGCTGGAAGACAATTTGAGCTTCAAGGAAATCGCAGAGGAGACCAACGTCAGCATCAACACTGCATTGGGGCGGATGCGTTACGCGTTGATCAACCTGCGAAAAATGGTGGACGAACAGCGGTTGGTGTTGACCACGAGCTGAACGACCATCGAAACAACAAAATTCGAGGGGCACACAATAGCGTGTGCCCTTCGTCGTTGTAGGGGTGAACATTCAATCCCCTGTGCATGATCACACGTTACGATTTTGACTTTGACACTTCCGATTGCTCCCCAACCTTGCCCTTGCTTCCTTCGCAAGATTCGGTGAAGCGCATCCTTGCATTTTCAAAGGCATTCGAGGCCTCGCCATGCCCAGGCATGGGTGGTTTCGTGGTCAACTGAATTCGAAGCCTTCAGGGCATGCCACCCATGACGGGTTGGTGGACCATTCCATGCCAAGCCGGGCGTCCAGCTTCGAGGAGGGGGCAACAGGCTGGAGTCCTTGAGACAACGCGGCGAGCGCCTGGCATCCTTGCACCGTGTCCAGCGGCCCCTCGGGCAACGCGGATGCATCCACAAACCCGCATCCTGTGACGTGGTTGTCCACGACTTGAATGAGTCCACGCTCTCCACTTGTGCGGCCTCGCTCCACGAACCAACCGGACTTGGTCGAACGCCAGAGGGCCATGGCCGACTCGAACCGTTGTGCGTGCTCGTCGTCGGTGCACGGCGCGTCTCCCCCTAGGTTGCCCAGCCCCAAGTAGGCGGGATTCAAGCCATGGCTCAAGACTTGTTCGTGAAGCCAAGTCCTTGCACTCGCCTCGCTGTGGAAGGTTTTGATGGCGCCGCGGGGGCTTCGTTGGGCGCGCACGGCCAGCCTGTTTCTGCCTTGGCGGTCGAGGTAGTGGACCACGTTCTTGTACACCGACGGCTGCTTTTGGGCCCGGTTCAAGGGAGGCCAATGGGCACGAATGCGCACGTCCTCCATGACAATCGCCATCCATTCGCTGCCTGCGAGCTCGTGTTTCAAACTTCTCATGTCTCGGTTGAGCGTCTGCCGTTTGCCCGAGGTCGAGGCGCCGGCAAAGTGACTCCGAACCCTTTGCTGAAGTTGAATGCTCATGCCGATGTAGAGGGGCTTGCCCGAGCCATCCATGAACCAGTACACCCCAGGTTCGTTGGGCAAGGCATCGAATTCCTTCGCTGGCACGTGCTGTGGCATCCAATGCTCCCTGGTGCCGCGTTGCAAGGCATCCTGGATGGCTGCTTGTCCACGTTCTGTCGCGAAGATTTGGCCAAACAACGTGGTGGTTGCCAAGGCGTCTCCCATGGCCCTGTGGCGGTCGGTGTGCTCGATGCCCAGGGCGTCGCACAAGGCGCCCAGCCCGTAACGGCAGCGTGCTCCCCGCCGCCGGTCCGGAACTCGC
>CAZKGY010000250.1:0-2831 GCA_964552305.1 uncultured Comamonadaceae bacterium | reverse complement strand
AAGCCACAATCCTTGGCTAGATGGGCGAATGGCAAGGTCCATGACTGCTTCGCCTTGGTTTTTTTTGTCTTGCATCATCCATGGCCAAAGCGTCTCTCCGTTTTCTGGCAATGGGGTGGGCATGGGGATGGCTTGTTTCAACCATCGTTGGAACCCTGTAGGAGGGGCTGGCATGGAAGCCAAAGGCGCCGATGAACCGACCGTCAGGGTCTCGTTCGACATCTCGAAGAGCGCAAATTGAAGCCCAACCGCCACGGCTTCTCCATGCAACCAAGCAGAGCCTCGCGCCATGGACCACGACTCAAGGGCATGCGCCACGGTGTGGCCGAGGTTCAACGCCTGCCTGGCCCCGAAGTCGCCTGGGTCGGCCTGAACGAAGGTCTGTTTGACGTTCGACGAGGCGACGAGCCAATCCGTCCAAGTATCCAAATGCTTCGAGGGTTCGAGGTTGGCCACCTTGTCCAATGGGATGGGAAGCGAGGCCGGACTCAACAATTCGTGCTTGGCCATTTCCGCGAGACCGGCGCGAAGTTCCCGGACAGGCAGGGTTTTCAGCCATGTGGCATCGACGTGGACAAACTCGGGATGGTGGAATGTGCCGATTTGATTTTTGCCATGGCCCCAATTGATGCCCGTTTTGCCGCCCCAGGCAGCGTCAACCATCCCTAGGATTGTGGTGGGCACGTGGGCCACGGCAATGCCACGCTTCAGGGTTGCCGCGGCAAAGCCTACTGCGTCGCTGAGCGCTCCGCCGCCGTGGGTCAGAATGAGCGACCTCCGGGTCACCCCAAGCGCGCTCCAATGCTCCCAGAATTGCTCGGTTTGCGCCAGGGTTTTCAGCGCTTCGCCACCTTCGACGGCCATTTCGTGCAGGGGCACGTCGAGCTCGGTTTGGAGCGCTTCCCGCATGCGGGACAAATCGCCTTCGTCGAGATGCGCCTCGTGCACCCAAACCACGCGGTCGGCTTCGATCGATTGAAGTTGCTGAAGGAGGGTGGGGCGGGGCATGCGACACAAAGGTGCAAACAAAAAGTCGCCGGAGAGGCGACTTTCTGTGTGGTACCACCGGGATTCGAACCTGGGACACACGGATTTTCAATCCGTTGCTCTACCAACTGAGCTATGGTACCGAATTTTTCGGACGGCAAACATACGCAAGTTTTTGTTGTCACGGGTGCGTCTAGGGGAGCCTCCGAGAAAGTTCTTCCCCCGAGGCGTCACTGCCTTGGGGTTCAATGCATTGCAAGATTGACGAGTCTACAATTATGTAATAGACTGACAATGTGGATTCTGTGTATATAATTTGTGTAAAACAATTCTTGGAACATGGGCGTGGTCGGTTGGTTTTTTGCCGCCTGAAAGTCACCAACGATGCACCCCATGTCACTTCATCAAGTTCCCTTTGCAAATCGTCTGTTCTGTTCATTATTCGCGGTTGCGTTGGCCTGCACGGGCCGGGCGCAGTTCTTGGCTCCTGGAGATTTTGTGCCCGCTCCTGAGGGGTATTTCCTATCGGTGGATCGGGTGGCGATGCACGAAGAAGGGGTGTTGGAGGGCATGAGCACGTATCGCGTCTTCTTGAATTGCCTTCACCCAACCGACTACCTTTCTTCCTGTTCTGGAGACCAAACGGCGGCGCTCATCATCGAATCCACGTCCGGTGGCTGGTTCAACAGCGCAGCCAATTCCAACTGGAGCGCCCTCGGCGTGAACGCCATGTTCTTTGGGGCATTTCCCGAATTGGCGTACGACAGTTTCTTGACGATCGGCGCCGAAAATTCGGAGACACCCGCGAGCCAGCATCCTCAATCCGTCTGGGGTGACGTGGACGCAACGGTCCAGTTTGTGGGGTTGGACGGGGCCAACGTGGTGGTGGATGACGCCACAGGCGGGGCTTGGTTCTTGCCATTCCCGGGGGCTGAAGTGGCGTCGAGCCATGCGGGATTCGCCGGCGACGACTTGCGCATCCTCATCATGCAAATCACCACCTCGGGGATGGTGTCCGGACAGGTCCAACTTCAGGCCTTCATGGAGGCAGACCAGGATGCAGAGTGGCGTGACGTGATGACGTTTGCGTCCAACGAGCAGGGATGCACGGACGTGGAGGCATGCAACTACAACCCCGACGCCATCGACGACGATGGCTCGTGTACGTTCCCTGGTTGCCTGGATCCGTCGGCGTGCAATTTTGCGGGTGAAGCTGGGTGCGATGGGGGTGAATGCACCTTCCCACAGGCCAACTTCGACTGCGAAGGCAATTGCGCGGTGGGTGTGGATTGTGCCGGCGAATGCGGGGGCAACGCGGTGCTGGACGAATGCGGTGTCTGCCATGGAGACGGTTCCACGTGCGTGGACGATTGTTGCGAGGCAGACCTGGTTTGGAACGTGGATTTGACCGACCAGGTGGTGCAATGCGTCGAGGACTTGCCCACGTCGTGCGAGGCGTTTTTGGCAGGCCAAGACGTCTATGCCTTCAACCCGTGCGGCGAAACCACCTACCCTCCCTCGTGCACGCCGTTTGTGGCTTCGTTGGAACAGGATTACCGCGCGGGCACGGCGACGACCGCCAAGTTGGATCCGACGTTGGCCCCGGATGAATACGGATTCAACGATGGGGCGGTTCAGGTGTATGGCTTGTCTGCGCTCGGTTACGCCTCCAGCGACTACTTCGTGGAAGACCTTGATGAACCCCTGACGTGGGTTCACTACCCTTCGAGTGGGACGGCCAGGCTAACAGGCCGGGTGCGGTGCCGCGACAACGCGGACGAATGGTTTGATTTGGACGCGGTGTACGAGCAGGAAATGAATGCGGCGGCATGGCTGGCGGAAAA
>CAZKGY010000249.1:0-2849 GCA_964552305.1 uncultured Comamonadaceae bacterium | reverse complement strand
TCGTCGCGGGCCAAGCCATGTTGATTCGCGCCCTCGAAGGGGCTTGGGATTTGACCCTGGTTCAACCCTCCAGTCAACCCGCCTGGGACGGCGCCATGGACTTCGTGGCCATGACCCCCCACCAAGCTGACGGATGGCTCGAACGAGGATCGGGAAGCACCCAAACCCTCCTTTTGGGAGGTGGTCCTGTGTCGCGAACGCTTCTCGACAAACTCTTGAAATCCAACAGGGCAACCGTCGTTTGGGAAAGCTACGGATTGAGCGAAACCATCACCCACGTGGCGGCGAGACCCTTGAAAGACCTGGACGGATTGGAGGGCGCTTTCGTGCCACTTCCATCGGCAACCATCGGGGTGAATGGCGACGGATGCGCGGTCGTGCACGCCCCGTCGAGAGACATCCACCACCTTACCACCAACGACTGCATTGAAGAGCTGCCCGAAGGCGGGTTTCGGTGGCTCGGGCGGGCCGACGACGTCATCAACAGCGGCGGCGTCTTGGTCCATCCACAAACCGTGGAACGGGCCTTCGAATCCATCATGCCGGCATGGGTCTCGGACTGGGCTGCGTTTGGCAAGGCCGACGATGCGTTGGGCGAGGCCGTGGTGTTGCGTGTCGACGGACAAGTCCCTGAGGGGACCCACCCTGAAACGTGGTCTTCGGATTGGCGTGTGGCCTTGAAAGGAATCTTGGGGCCCGCAAAGACGCCGCGACGCATCGAATGGGGCTCCTTGCCCAGAACCGAGCGCGGCAAGCTGAACCGTCGATGGCTCGCGAACGACTGAAGAAAACCGTTTGGAGGAGGGGCATCGCGGGGCGCACCTTTGCGCCATGAATCGTTCTGAGCCCGCCACACGCCCGACCCTCGTCTTTGCCACGCACAACCCCAACAAAGTTCGTGAGCTGCAAGAAATGCTGGGCCATGCCTTCGTCATTCGAAGCCTGACCGACATCGGCTGCCACGAGGAAATCGTGGAAGATGCGCCCACGTTGGAAGGCAACGCGCGGTTGAAAGCCATGCACGTCGTGGAACGGTACGGGCTGGATTGCTTCGCCGACGACACGGGGCTTGAAGTCGAGGCCCTAGGCGGCGAACCTGGTGTGTACAGTGCGCGGTACGCAGGCACGCATGGAGACGCCGAGGCAAACATGGCCAAACTCCTGGCCGAGCTGGCGAAGGCTGGCGCGCACGAAGCACCTGCACGACGTGCCCAGTTTCGCACGGCCATTTGCCTCATTCAAGGGGGGCAAGAACGGATCATCGAAGGCGTTTGCAAGGGACACATCGCGGTGCAACGAAGTGGCGAAGAGGGATTTGGCTACGACCCCATTTTCGTCCCTGAGGGCGAAACCCGCACATTCGCTGGCATGGCGGCGGACGAAAAAAACGCCATCAGCCACCGTGGCCGGGCGGTGCGCGCCATGGTGGACCACCTCGTTGACTGACAGCTTCCATTGTGGAAAAGCCCCTTGATTTCTTCCCGTTTTTTGGGTGACGGTGACGCGGCTGGCGTGAGAGGGCATCGCATCTTTGGCCTGATGAATTACCTCGACTTTGAAGACCCCATCAAGACGCTCAGAGAGCAACTTGACCAGGCGAAAGAGATTCAGGACAAGAACGACCTTGACATGACCACCACCATCGAAGAGTTGGAGGTCAAAATTCAAGAAGTCACCAAAGAGATTTACGGGAAGCTCACCCCTTGGCAGCGCGTCCAAGTCAGCCGCCATCCCGACCGCCCCTACACCCTGGATTACATCCAGGCGTTGACCGATGGCAACTTCATGGAACTCCACGGAGACCGCACCGTGAAAGACGACAAGGCCATGGTCGGTGGATTGGGCGAAATGGATGGCCGCCCTGTGATGTTCATCGGCCAGCAGAAGGGCTCCAACACCAAAATGCGTCAATACCGCAACTTTGGCATGGCCAACCCCGAGGGCTATCGAAAGGCCCTCCGGTTGATGCGCTTGGCCGAGAAGTTCAACCGCCCCGTGGTCACCTTGATCGACACCCCGGGCGCCTACCCCGGATTGGAGGCAGAGGAACGAGGCCAAGGCGAAGCAATCGCCCGCAACCTCATCGAAATGTGTCAGTTGCGCGTGCCCATCATCTGCATCGTGATTGGCGAGGGCGCCTCAGGGGGTGCACTCGGCATCGGCATTGGAGACAAGGTGATGATGATGGAGAACACCTGGTACAGCGTCATCAGCCCCGAATCATGCTCCAGCATTTTGTGGCGTTCGTGGGACTACAAAATGAACGCAGCGGAAGCGCTCAAATTGACCGGCGACGACATGAAAAGCTTGGGCTTGGTGGACGACATCATCCCCGAACCACTTGGCGGCGCCCACGCCGACAGAGAGACCACGTTTGACACGGTGAAGGACCTCCTTTGCAAAGAACTTGACAAACTTCAAAAGCTAGATGCTGACAAAAGGGTGAATAACCGTCTTCGTAAGTTCTCAAACATGGGCGTCGTCGCGGGTTAAACCCGTGTGGCGTTTCTCTAATTTTGCCTAGAATTCACAACAATCATGCGCATTTTCTCAATTTTCATGGCTGCGTTGCTTCTGTCCGGATGCGGCCTCAAAACAATGATGAAAAAGGTCGAGGAACTCAACCTCGACGTCAACCCCGATCCCCTGGTACTCAAGGGCGACCAAGTGGGCATTGACATCACGGGCAAGTTTCCTCCCAAGTACTTCGCCAAAAAGGCGGCCATCGAAGCCACGCCGGTCTTGGTGTGGGAAGGCGGTGAAATGGCGTTCCCCTCGCAGAGCTATCAAGGGGAAGACTACGCCGGCAACGCGACCGTGGTGAGCTGGGAAGGCGGCAAGGCGATCGG
>CAZKGY010000248.1:0-2858 GCA_964552305.1 uncultured Comamonadaceae bacterium | reverse complement strand
CACCCTCGGGCCCATGACCGTCATGCACCAAGGAAGTTGCTATTGGGCCTTGTGGCACGAAAGCAAACAAGCCGTGTTCAGCGGCGGGCTGGACGGACACTTGGCCGTGTGCGCACGGAATGCCGCACCCTTCACCATGCCCATCCATCAAAGTGCAGTGTATCGCGGGCTGATCCATGAAGGCCTGTTGTACACGTGCAGCCGCGACAAATCTGTGAAAGCCTGGAACATCCAGGACTTGGAACTGCGGTTCAAACTCGACACGCACCACGCCAGATCGGTGAACGCCATGGCGCTTGGGGGTGCCAAGGCCCTGCAACTCGCCACCGGCGGAGACGACAAACTCCTGAAGGTGTTCAACCTTTGAGGCCTGCCATCAACCCCAATCGATGGGCCCTTGGCCCCAATTCGTCAAGACCTTGTTGGTGGCAGAAAATGGGCGACTTCCAAAAAAGCCCCTGGATGCAGAAAGCGGGCTCGGGTGAGCCGAAGCAATCACTGCATCCTGAGGGCGCGTGACCCTTGTGGAGAGGCGGTTGTGCAAGGCCTGCGCGTGTCGTCCCCAGAGCAACCACACCACGGGTTCCTCCCGAACCTTCAACCAAAGCGTCAAGGCATCTTCCACCAGGACTTCCCAGCCCAAACGGTGATGGGCGCCGGCCTTCCCCAATTCGGTCGTCAACGTGGCATTCACCAACAAGACCCCCTGGGCGGCCCAATCCTCGAGGGAGCGTAGCGTTCGCAAAGGGCGGTTCAAGTCCGTGTGGAGTTCTCGGAAGATGTTTCGCAGGGACGGGGGCATCCGACCTTCCTGGGTGGCCACGCTGAATGCCAGGCCATGGGCCTGACCGAGGCCATGGTAGGGATCTTGTCCCATCACAACCACACGCACGTCTTCGGGCCCCGTCAGCGCAAATCCCTGCCAGACATCCCCCAGTGGTGGGCTCAACACGCCTGCATCGTGGGCCTTCTTCAATCGATCGTTCAGGGGGTGCAAGTGCTCTGGACACACGCCATCCAAGCACCACTTTGGAACGTACGGATGCCAAGATGGAGGAGGCGCAGGAACGGCCCAATCCCGAGAAGAATCACCGGTTGTGGATAACCTCTCCCCCCTTCGATTCGATTCGATTTTCATGGGGGCAATCTAGGGGGTATTTTTGCCCATTCCTTTTCCGAATCTACCCAAGTCCATGACCGAAGCAGTCCCCATGAACCAATCGCTGATTGATCGCCTCCAAAGCAAGAAGGGGAAAGACCTTTACGGCTACCAGGCCGAGGCCATCGAGACGATCATGGGACGGATGAGGAAGTTTCCGAACGACTACAACCTGCTGTACCAACTGCCAACCGGTGGCGGAAAAACGGTCATTTTCTCGGAACTGGCGAAGCGTTACATCCTGGAAACGGGCAAGCGTGTCCTGATTTTGACCCACCGCATCGAGCTGCTGGGTCAGACCTCCAACATGCTGACGGAGATTGGCGTCCCCAACAAAATCATCAACAGCAAGGTCAAGGACTTGGAGGACGGGGAAGACCACTGGTGTTACGTCGCCATGGTGGAGACGCTCAACAACCGACTGAACGACGAGCGCATCGGGTTTGACAACCTTGGGATGGTCGTGGTTGACGAAGCGCACTACAACAGCTTCCGCAAGCTGTTCAAGCACTTTGAAGACCAAATCATCCTCGGCGTCACGGCCACGCCTTTGTCGAGCAACATCAAGCTCCCGCTTCACGACAACTACGCGGAGCTCATTGTCGGCGAATCCATCGCGAGTTTGGTCAGCGACCGCTTCCTGGCCAAGGCCAGCACCTACAGCTACGACGTGAATCTGCGTGCCTTGAAGGTCGGCATCAACGGGGACTACACCGTCAGCTCGTCCGAGCGTCTGTACGGCAACTTCTTGATGCAAGAAAAGTTGCTCTACGCGTACGAGGAGAAAGCCAAGGGCACCAAGACCCTCATCTTCAACAACGGCATCAACACCTCCAAGCAGGTGCAAGCCATGTTCGTGGAAGAGGGCTACCCCTGCATGCACTTGGACAACACGCACAGCGAAAAGGAACGCGCAGACATCCTCTCTTGGTTTCACACCACGCCGGATGCGGTGCTTTCCTCGGTGTCCATTTTGACAACTGGCTTCGACGAACCCTCGGTCGAGACAATCATCCTCAACCGCGCCACCAAGTCGCTGACGTTGTACCACCAAATGATCGGTCGCGGGTCGCGCGTGCTGAAAGACAAATCCGAGTTCACGGTCATCGACCTGGGCAACAACGCCCGCCGGTTTGGCCTGTGGGATGCCCACATCAACTGGCACGACATCTTCAAGTCGCCGCAGTCGTACATCGACGGTTTGTACACCGACGAAGAAATCGAAAACGAGTTCGTGTACGAGATGCCGGACGAACTCGCGAAGCGCTTCGAAGGAGGTCCCGAAACGGAATTTGACATGGCCGAGGCGTACGTGGAGGTGACCCGGGAGGGCTTGCGCCCCAAGGAAGCCATTCGTCGGAGCATGGAACAGCATGTGGCCATGATCAAGTTTGCCAGCGAAGACTATTGGGATGCAGCCGAGTTGGTGGACCTGTTGAACGAGGACGTGAAATTCCGCGTCAAGCAGTACGCCAAGTGCATTGCCAAAGCCACGCAGAACTACAGGAACTGGCTGGAGGAAGAGTACACGCGGAACTTGAAAACTGCCCTGCGTCACGCCTTCAACGACGAAGGATAACTGCGTTCGTGAAATGCAGACCGACGTCTGCACATCCCATGCCCTTGAAACCACTGGTGACTGGACGGTCCGGTTACATTGGGAACCATGAAGTGGCTCGTTCTTGGGGCAACGATTGGT
>CAZKGY010000247.1:0-2880 GCA_964552305.1 uncultured Comamonadaceae bacterium | reverse complement strand
CATGGGGGTACTTGCGCTCGGACCCCTCAGGCAAGCCGACTTCGGCGAACAGGCGTGCGACCTCGGCCTGGGCCGCCTCGCCCCTCACGCCTTGATGAAGTTCGAGTGGCTCGGCGACCTGCGCCCCAACCCGCATCGACGGGTTGAGTGAGGACATCGGGTCTTGGAACACCATCGCCACGTCGCGCCCCACAGGCGCATGATGCTCGCCCGGGGCCGCCCACAGCGCCCCCTCCGGCCCGCGGACCTCGCCGCCCTCGAGCTTGCCCGAGCCGGGCAACAGGCCCATGACGGCCAAGGAAGTCAGGGTTTTTCCGGAACCGGATTCGCCGACGATGCAGGTCGTGGCGCCCGCCCAAACGTCGCACGACACCCCCTTCACGACCGGCTCTTGGCCGTCAAACGCGATGCACACATCGCGCAGGGAAAGGAGGGGGGAATCGCTCACAAGCGGAAGTTACAGCGTGCCCCGGCTTTCCTGCTCACGCTCAATCGCTTCAAAGAGGGCCTTGAAGTTGCCCTTGCCAAAGCTCTTCGCGCCCTTGCGTTGGATGATCTCGAAGAACATCGTCGGACGGTCGACCACGGGCTTCGTGAAGAGCTGGAGCAAGTAGCCTTCGTCGTCGCGGTCGATCAAGATGCCAAGCTTGCGCAGGGGCTCGAGGTCTTCCTCGATTTCGCCGACGCGGTCGAGGATGTCGTCGTAGTAGGTCTCTGGGACGTACAGGAATTCGACACCACGTTCCTTGAGGGCAGTGACGGTGCTTACGATGTCGTCGGTGGCGACGGCGATGTGCTGCACCCCTGCGCCTTGGTAGAAGTCGATGTACTCCTCGATTTGGGACTTTTTTCGGCCCTCTGCGGGTTCGTTGATTGGGAACTTGATGCGGCCGTTGCCGTTGCTCATCACCTTGGACATGAGCGCGGTGTACTCCGTCGAGATGTCCTTGTCATCGAACGACACGAGCTGGGCAAAGCCCATCACCTCGGCGTAGAACTTGCACCAGGTGTTCATCTCGCCCCAGCCGACGTTGCCGACCATGTGGTCGATGAACTTGAGGCCCACGGGTGCGGGCTTGAAATCGGGGTTCCAGGCGCGGTATCCAGGGAGGAACACACCGTGGTAGTTCTCGCGCTCCACAAAGACGTGCACCGTGTCGCCGTACGTCTTGATGGCGCTGAGCACCACCTCGCCGTCGTCGTCGCTGCGGACCTCGGGCTCAAACTCGGCCACGGCCCCGCGCTTGGTCGTTTCTTCGAAGCTCTTGCGCGCGTCAGGCACCCAAAGCGCCACGGCCTTCACGCCGTCCCCGTGCTTGTCGAGGTGGGCGTTGAGCGCGCCTCCTTCCTTGAGGGGCGTGGTGAGGACGAGGGTGATTTTGTCCTGGCGCAATACGTAGCTAACGCTGTCCTTGCAACCAGTTTCGAGGCCCTTGAACGCGAGCGGTTGGAAGCCCCAGGCGGCCATGTAGTAGTAGGCGCTTTGCTTGGCGTTTCCGACGATCAACTCCACGTGGTCCGTGCCGAGAAGCGGCAAGAAATCGTGGGCTTCGGGAACGACTTTTTCGAGGTTGGTGGTGGGTTCGGTCAGCATGTCTTCAGATTCTTCTGGGAGATGGCAATGTTCGTGGGTGTGTCGTCAAGCCGGGTTACAGCCAGCTTTGGTGGTAGCCCTCCAATTCGAGGTCGAGCGCTTGTTGGGTCACTTGAAGGGGGCGGAAGGTGTCGACCATGACGGCCAACTCTTCGGTGCGCTCTTTGCCGATGCTTCCTTCGTAGGTTCCGGGGTGCGGCCCGTGGGGGATGCCGGCGGGGTGGAGGGTGATTTGGCCGGGACCCACGCCGGTCCGGCTCATGAAGTCGCCGTCCACGTAGTACAGCACCTCGTCGGAGTCGATGTTGCTGTGGTTGTAAGGCGCGGGGATCGAAAGGGGGTGGTAGTCGTACAAGCGCGGCACGAAGCTGCAAATGACGAAGCCGTCCGTCTCGAAGGTTTGGTGCACCGGAGGTGGCTGGTGCACGCGCCCGGTGATGGGCTCAAAGTCGTGGATGCTGAACGCGTAAGGGAAGTGGTATCCGTCCCAACCGACGACGTCAAACGGATGGCTCGCGTACATGTAGTCGTGCAGCATGCCTTCCTTCTTGATGCGCACCTTGAACGGTCCGTCGCCTTCGCCGCTCACGTCGCACAAGGCACTCGGCGGACGCATGTCGCGTTCGCAGTAGGGACTGTGCTCGAGCAATTGGCCGAAGTGGTTCCGGTACCGCTTGGGCGTCACCACGGGCGAGGCGCTCTCGATGACCAAGGCGCGGTTGTCATCCGTCGTCCACTTGAACCGGTGCATCACGCCCCGCGGAATCACGAGGTAGTCGCCCGGTCCATAGGCGATCTCCCCAAACATCGTCTCGAGCACCCCCTCGCCACGATGCACAAACACCACCTCGTCCTGGTCTGCGTTCTTGTAGATGTCGTCGCGTTCCACCTTCGGCGGGGCGGCCAGGGCGACGGTGCAGTCGTTGTTGAACAGCGTGGGCACACGCGAGCCCAACCAGTCCTTGCCGGGCTTCACGGCCCACCCGTCGAGCTTCCTGCTGAGCAAGTTGCGCTCAACGGCCGCCACCGGCCTCACGTCCTCGCTGCCCAGCACCTCCACGACCTGCGTCGGCCTCTGGCGGTGGTACAAGAGCGAACTCATCCCAACGAACCCAATGGTCCCAAACAATTGTTCGTGGTGCAGTTCGCCGTCTTCCTGGCGGAACTGGGTGTGACGTTTGGGCGGAATGCTGCCCAGCTTTTGATAGAACGGCATGGTGCCTGCAAGTTAGTCAGCCGGCCTCCGTTTGCGCGCGACCCTCGTCACGTCCATGCGTCACTCCGCG
>CAZKGY010000246.1:0-2881 GCA_964552305.1 uncultured Comamonadaceae bacterium | reverse complement strand
CCCGAGGCGAAGTGACCACGTACCCGGTGGTGGAAGCGGTGTTTGACCCGGTGGTCAACTTGGTGGACTACCTCATCGCGCCGGCCGCCATCTCGGAAACCCAAGCCGAGGAAGCCACCAACCTGGCGATGGCCGTGGTGAACAAGATGGATTTCGTGGGCTTGATGGCGGTGGAGTTGTTCCTTGACCGTGAAGGCGGCATGTGGATCAACGAATTGGCCCCGCGCACCCACAACAGTGGACACAACACGATTGAAGGCAACGTCTGCTCCCAGTTCGAGCAGCACCTGCGCGCGGTCGTCAATCTGCCGCTGGGTGACACCAGCCCCTTGCATCCATGCTCGGCCATGGTCAACCTCATCGCAGAACCCGACGCCCATGGCCTCCCCGTGTACGAAGGCATGGAAGAGGTGCTGACTTGGCCTAACGTGCATGTGCACTTGTACGGGAAGTCGACCGCCAAGCCTCACCGCAAAATGGGCCACGTCACCCTCACCGGGAACGACTTGGCATCCATCCAACGGGACGTGTTGAAACTTCGGCAGATGATTCGGGTCAAAGGCTCGTCCCAGGCCTGACTTTTGGTTCATGGCTGACGGTTCCCTTCTTCGAGTGGCGGTTTTGGCAGGTGGATTTTCCGGCGAGGCCGACGTCAGCCGTCGAAGCGCCGCCATGGTCATGGAACACATCGACCGCAGCGCGTACGACCCGGTGCTCGTGCACATTGACAAGGACCGCTGGTGGACCGAGGTGAATGGCCAAGCCGTGGAGGTGAATCGCGACACGTTGGTTGTCGGGGACGACAAGGTGGATTTGGCCTTCGTCATGGTCCATGGCACCCCCGGCGAAGACGGGTTGCTTCAAGCCCACCTCGATTTCTGCGGCATCCCCCACACCACGGCTTCGGCACGCGTCATGGCCACGACCTTCCACAAAGGTTGGACCACGGCCCTGCTGCGCGACGCCGGCATGCACGTGGCGCGTTCGGTGGAGTGCTTGCCCAACGACGCATGGGACGACGAGGACGTGCGACAAACGCTTGAACGGGTGGGGCTTCCTTGCTTTGTCAAACCCAACGAATCCGGCTCCAGCATCGGCGTGTCCAAGGTCATCGAAGCCCACGAATTGTGGCCCGCCGTGAAAGCGGCAAGGGAAACCGGGACGAGCACAGTGCTTGTGGAATCCCTCCTCGCTGGCCGCGAGTTCACTTGCGGGGTCATCCCCGACGGCCAAGGCGGACTCCAGGCGCTGCCCATCACAGAGATTGTCTCGCACAACGACTTCTTCGACTACGCGGCGAAGTACGACGGCCAAAGCCACGAAATCACCCCGGCGGACATCGACGATGCCTCCCGAGAGGCCATGCAACGCACCGCCAAGGAAGTCTACCGCATCCTGCATTTGCAGGGCATGGCCCGGGTGGACATGATGATGGAAGCGGGACAACCGCCACACGTGATTGAAGCGAACACGGTGCCGGGCTTCAGCGCCCAAAGCATCATTCCCCAGCAGGCCGCATGCGTGGGCCTGGACAAAACAGCCTTGATCTCTCGGATCATCGAAGACGCACGGGCCCGCCATTGACCCGGCAACCATGCACAAAAAAAGAGGGCCACTCCGTCGAGCGACCCTCCCACTGTTGAATGAAAACAAGTAAACTGTTATCCGAAGCTTGCGCTTCAGGAGTCTTTAACGGGGGGACATCCAAAAGGGTTACACGTCGCATCGATTTTTTTTCGCGTCCGACAATTTGGACAAAAAAAGAGGGCCACTCCGTCGAGCGACCCTCCCACTGTTGAATGAAAACAAGTAAACTGTTATCCGAAGCTTGCGCTTCAGGGGTCTTTAACGGGAGGGCATCGAAAAAGGTTACACGCCCCTGAATTTTTTTTGCCAGGTCACTTCTGACGCACCCGATCCGGGTTGTCCGCGAGGAAGGCCTTCCATCCACCGGCGCCTCGTTGCATCTTGGGCGTGGCCAATTGGTAGTGGTGGCACAAGGCGACGGCCAAGCCGTCGGTCGCATCCATTTCTTTGGGCATGTCTGACGCCGGGATGGACAACACGCGCTGCACCATTCCCGCCACCTGCTCCTTGGAGGCCGCCCCGCTGCCCGTAACTGCTTGCTTCACCCGTCGAGGGGCGTACTCCGCCACAGGGACTTCGTGGGCGAGCGCCGCCGCCAAGGCCACCCCCTGTGCCCTGCCGAGCTTGAGCATGGATTGGACGTTTTGGCCAAAAAAGGGCGCCTCAACCGCCAGATCGTCCGGCGCGTGCGTCTCGATCAACGCCTTGACCCGATCGTAAATGCGCTTCAACTTCAGGGCATGGTCCTTCACCTTGCTCAAATGCAAAGCGCCCATCTCCACCAACTCGACCTGGTTCTTTCCTCGACACCGGATGACGCCATACCCCATGATGGTCGTGCCAGGGTCGATGCCCACGATGATGCGCTCAGGCGACGAAGGGGGATGTTGTGGCATGGGTATCTTGGCGTCCAATGATTGGGATGCGCCTCAAGACAAAGTACGCTCGCGAACGGGAGACTTTGACGCGCGTCGTCCGCAAAGCTTCCTCAACCCTCGGTGAACATCGTCGCAGCCTCAGTCTGGCCACAAGCGTGGCGGGGCTTGCGGGGTTGGCCTGGGTCATGGCGCAACACGGCGGATGGCATGCCTGGCAACAGGTGGGTTTGGCCTCTCCTTGGGCGTTGGCCTTGGCCGTGGCGCTCTGGCCTGCCAACATGGGGCTGGAGGTCGCCAAATGGAGCATCCTGAAGGCCCATCACGTGCCCACCACCGGGAACGCCAGTCCTTGGCGCGAAGTGCTGGTGGGTCAAACCGCCGCCCTGCTGGCGCCCACGCGGTTGGCAGACGGCGCT
>CAZKGY010000245.1:0-2906 GCA_964552305.1 uncultured Comamonadaceae bacterium | reverse complement strand
CACGTCAACACGGCGGCCTGCCAATGCTCCCACCGTTGCCAAATGGAGGACCCCGTGGGGTTCTTGAAGTCCCTCCAAGTTTCGTAGCCAAACCGCACGCTTCGCATGCGCTGCGTCAAGCCCTGTGCCGGATGGCAGTTGGTGTTGCCCTCTTCGATGGCTCGAACGTCTTCAGGAGACAGGCTTGCGATGGTGGCTCCATCCTTGGGAAGTCCCAGCGAGGTGATGTACCGCAGCATGCATTGTCTCAAGGCATGCCCCCTTCTTTGAGGGGTGTCCAGAGACACGTCGCTGACTTGCTTCCAGGCGGAGTCCCATTCCATGGGGCATGAGAGCACAAACACCCGATGCCCTCCCTCCGACAACGTCAATTCAGGTTGGTGCATGTACAGATTGCCCCAAGGGGTTCTTTCAGGAAGCTCGTTTGGCAAGGGCACGGGCTGAAGCCAAATCAACAAGGACCCCACCGCTGCGACCAAGCCCATGACGGCGCTCCCCGCAAACCACTTTCGCGGCCGAACAGGGAGTGAGCTCCACATTCCCCAAAGGAAGGTCAGAGGCAACAGCACGGCGGCAGTCAACGCCCCCGTGCACCAGGCAAATGCCGCCCAGGCAATGCCCAAGGTCCAAGCGAGAAGCCTTCGCTTCTCGACCATCGCCCAACCGAGTCCCAGCCCAGCCAGCAAGGACAGCCGGATGTGCGAGGTGTAAGGCGTCCATTCCAATTCGGATGCGTCGTTGTACCACTGAATCCCCCCTTGAATGACGCACAGCAGGCACGCCGTCGCCGCACTCCATCCGACCGCTCGCCTGATGCCCATCAAGTTGGGTGGAGGGCAGGCCCACCACGAGAGAACGAGCATGCCCAGGGCCGCCTCGATGGAAACCATCTTCCACGAACGTGCGGGATCCAAGCTCCATCCCGCACTTGCCATGGTCCAGACGAACCAACACACCAGCGCCAATGGCCATTTCTCACGACGCCAAAAGGCATCGTTTGGCCGGGCCCCTCGCGTGACAATGAGCGCCTGCCACACAACGGAAACCCCGACAAGCATTGTGCCAACGGTCATCGCTCCGTGGGACCATGGCAGCCCCCAAACGATGGTTAGCCAGCCCAGTTGGGCCAGGCGTGCGACCGGTTTGCTCACGGGTTGACGGGGCCTGAAAGGATGGCTGTGTAGCGCTCCGAATCAAGCACCGCCAAGGCCTCCATCGCGACAGGGTCGGTCGCCAGCCCATGTCGATAGGTTCCTTGCTTGCCAAACCGGTGGGCGACCATCTCAGCCTCCAACGCGGCCCGAATTTCTTCGGCATGCCGCTCGAGGTCGTCTCGGATCGCGGGCTTGAGGTCAGCCTCCAATCGGTCGAACGCTTGTTGGTTGGGTTCGGTCAAAAGTTCGGAGTTGGCTGTGGCAAGCAAATCCGCAAACGCTTGCTCTGTTTCTGAGGCGTAAGGCACTTCGTCAAGGCCTTCAACGTGGGCCACGAACCGCTCCCACCAATCGTCCGTCAAACGAAAGTCCAAAGCGTCTTCTGGGGCATCCAACGCGTCGCGGTTGGCCACGACAAAATCAAACAGCGTGCGATGGTCGAGCAGTCCCATGAGGACGTAACTGGGTTCAGGAAGAGGCACTTCCACGTCAGGGAGCACGCCGCGCCCCTCCAACACGGCTCGGCCATTGGCCGTGTAAAACGTGTTGAGCGTGGAGTCGGCAGCCGCGTGGACTTCGCCGTCTTCGTCGCGGTGGCTGTAATCCAGGCGCTGGACGCATCGCCCGCTGGGCGTGTAGTATTTGGCGACTGTCACCTTCATCCGGGTGCCGTAGGCCAGTTTGACGGTTTTTTGAACGAGCCCTTTGCCAAACGATTCCTCACCAATCACCACTGCCCGGTCCAAATCCTGAAGGGTGCCGGCGACAATTTCGCTGGCCGACGCGGACCGCCCATCGACCAACACCACCACAGGCATGTCTGGAATCAAAGCATTGCCCCGTGTCTTGTACGACTTGTTCCATTCGTCCGTTTTGCCTTTCGTGCTGACCACTTCTTGGTTTTTGCCCACGAAAATGTTGACCATGGCGATGGCTTCCCTGAGCAGCCCGCCGCCATTTCCACGGAGGTCCACCACAAGTGCCTCGGCTTGCAGCGAGTCTTTCAGGAACATCACCGATTTCCGGACTTCGGAGCTCGCGGTTTTGGTGAAAGACCCCAACGCGAGGTAGCCCACGCGATCGGAGAGCATTCCCCGGTAGGGGATGTCTGGGATTTTCACCTTGCGGCGTTCGAGTTCAAAATCCAACGTCCCGTCGTTGCCGGGCCTCCGAATTTCGAGGGTCACCATCGTGCCCGTCGCGCCTTTCATCAGTTCCCCTACGCGGTCCTGGGACAGCGACTCGAGTCGTTGGCCGTCCACCCGCAGCAACTCGTCGCCCAAACGGAGCCCGGCTTGTTGGGCCGGTTCGTTGTCGAGCAAATCCACGACGACAAAGGTTCCGTCCTCGGTGCGTTCGACGCTCGCGCCGATTCCGCCATATTCCCCCGTTTGCATGAACCTCACGTCTTCCATTTTGGATTCGGGGAAGTAGCGGGTGTAGGGATCCAGCTTGGCAAGCATGGCGTGGATGCCGGTTTCCATCATCTCGCCTGGCGCCAGGTCATCCACGTAGCTCAGGTTCAGTTCCCGGAAGGCAGACTGCATGATCTCGAGCTGTTTGGACATCTCGAAGAAGTCGTCCTTGACAGTAGAAGCAATGAGGAACAAGGCTGCGACTGGCATGAGCCAGAACGTCCAACGCCAGCGTTTCGGTTGGGCCATGGGTGGTGGTTTTTTCGTCGTCGGGACCTGGCCTGCTCGACCCGTCAAGGGCTGTTTCTATGCCTCCAGCGAGTCAACCAGCCGTTGG
>CAZKGY010000244.1:0-2911 GCA_964552305.1 uncultured Comamonadaceae bacterium | reverse complement strand
GTTGGGGTCAAGCTCGCCTTCGGGGACGAGTTCTTCCACCTCGGCCACGGTGACGTGGCCCGCCATGGCCATCATGGGGTTGAAGTTTCGGGCGGTCGCCTTGTAAATGAGGTTGCCGGCCGTGTCGCCCTTCCACGCCTTGACCAAGGCGAAGTCGGCGGTCAGGGCCGATTCCAAAATGTGTGGCTTGCCGTCAAACACGCGCACCTCCTTCCCTTCAGCGACTTCCGTGCCATACCCGGCAGGGGTGAAAAAGGCAGGGATGCCTGCACCACCCGCGCGGCAACGCTCCGCCAACGACCCTTGGGGGATGAGGTCCACCTCAAGTTCACCGCTCAGCATTTGGCGTTCAAACTCGTCGTTCTCGCCGACATACGAAGAAACCATCTTGCGGATCTGACGCTGCTGCAACAGCAGCCCCAGGCCAAAGTCGTCCACGCCTGCGTTGTTCGAGATGCACGTCAACCCGTTCACGCCGAGGCGAACCAGTTCCGCGATGCACTGCTCAGGGATGCCGCACAACCCGAAGCCACCAAGCATCAGGGTCATGCCGTTGTCGATTCCGTCCAGCGCCGCTTGGGGGCCAGACACCACCTTAGAAATTGCCATGGCTGTCTGTCATTGAGATCAGTCGAACAAATCGTCGTCGTCCAACGGGTCAAAGGTAGGACCTCGCAGGGCGGCGATTTGCTTGCACGTCAGGGTATCCCCTGCAATGCTCTCTGGGCGCACGAAATCCTCTTGGCTGACCGCCAGCGATTCGTCGGCGTAGACATCCTTCATGAAGAACCCGTAGATCGGAAGCGCCGTGTTGGCCCCTTGGCCCAGACGGGTCGTGGAGAAACGCACCGTGGGGTCTTGGGCCCCAACCCACACGCCCGTCACCAATTCGGGGGTCAGGCCCATGAACCACCCGTCCGTGTTGTTTTGGGTGGTGCCCGTCTTGCCCGCCATCGGCACGCGAATGCCGTCGTAGTCGCGCTTGTCCGAGTTGTAACGCAGGCGAATGCCCGTGCCCATGGTGGTGCCAGTTTCCTCGTTCCAAGCGCCATCCACGACGCCCTTCATCATTTGGATCACCCGGTACGCCGTCCGGTCGTCGAGCCCTTCCCGAATCTCTTGGAGCGGCTCGTAGATCGGGTTGCCAAACCGGTCTTCGATGCGGGCGATGTAGGTCGGCTCGACGTGGACGCCGTGGTTGACCAACGCGGCATTCGCGCTGACGAGCTCCTGCAACGTCAATTGGGCCACACCCAAGGCGATGGAAGGCACGTTGGGGATGTCGCTTTCAATGCCCAAGGCATGGGCCAAATCGATGACACGCTTCGTGCCGTAATCCTTGATGAGCTTGGCGGTCACCGTGTTCATGGAATTGGCCAGGGCGTACTCCAAGGTCACGATTTCGCCGTAATCCTCGTCGCTGTTGTCGGGGCACCAACGAGGCGGATCGCTGCCAGGTGGAAGGTCGATGCACGTCTTTTGGTTGGGGAATTCGTCGCACGGCTCTGCGCCCAAACGCAGGGCTGTGGCGTAGACGAACGGCTTGAACGTCGAGCCCACTTGGCGCCGGCTCTGCCCCACGTTGTCGTACTGGAAGTGCTTGAAGTCGATGCCTCCCACCCAGGCTTTGACGTAGCCGGTGGCAGGCTCAATCGACACCAGGCCGGCGTGAAGGATCGCCTTCCTGTGCAAGATGCTGTCCATCGGTGAAAGCACCGTGTCGACAGCCCCCCGGTGCGAAAACACCTTCATGGCCACTGGCAAGTCGAATGCTTCGCGCATTTCCTCGTCCGTCTTGGCGAGCCAGGTGTGCCCGCAGCCGCCCTTCTCTCCGTTGCAGAGGTGGCCATCCCGGCCATCTGCCAGGCGATGGGGCGTGATGTAGAACCCGGGGCGGTTGCATGACGGACAGAGTTTGCCGATGCCCTTCTTGTACCGGTCGCTGTCGCGCATGGCCACGTCGATGATCGCCTGGCGAGCCTCTGGATCGATCTCTTCGAAAAACGGCGCCACCTCCTCCGGTCGGTCGCGGAGGTCTCGCTCAAAGCTGGCCTGCAGTTCGCCCGCCAAATGCTGGTGCACCGCGTTTTCCGCGTAGCCCTGCATGCGGCTGTCGATGGTGGTGATGATGCGCAAACCGTCGCGGTAGATGTCGTAGGGAGACCCGTCCGCCTTCGCCAGGACGAACGACCCGTCCTTGTCTTTCTCGTTCAGCAATTCCTTCAACGAGGCCCGCAACGTTTCTCGGAAGTAGGGGGCCGCACCCTCGTCGTGGCTGACGCGTTGGAACTGAAGGCCCAGCGGCAGGGCTTGCAGCGAATCGGTTTCGGTGGGGTCGAGGTGGCCGTATTTGGCCATTTGCGCAAGCACGACGTTGCGCCGGTCCAACACCACCTCGGGGCGCCTCAAGGGATTGTACAAGGCGCTGTTTTTCAGCATGCCCACGAGCATCGCCGACTCTTGGACGTTCAGGTCGGAAGCGCCCTTGTTGAAGTAGACGTTGGCCGCACTTTCGATGCCCACGGCCTGGTTGATGAAGTCGTAGCGGTTGAGGTACAGCGCCACGATTTCTTCCTTCGTGTAGTGGCGTTCCAGCCGGGAAGCGATGATCCACTCCTTGGGTTTTTGCAGCACGGCACGCTCAAAAAAGCTGGTGGTCTCGTATTTGTCGGTGAACAGCAGTTTGGCCAACTGCTGGGTGACCGTGGACCCTCCCCCTCGTTTGCCCATGTAGGCGATGGCGCGCGCCAACCCAATGAAGTCCACGCCAGAGTGGCTGTAGAAGCGGGCGTCTTCGGTGGCCAAAAGGGCATCCACCAAATGCGGCGGCAGGGCCTCGAAGCGGGCGTCGGATCGGTTCTCGGTGTAGTAGCGTCCCAACACCTTGCCATCCATGGAATACACCCGGGTG
>CAZKGY010000243.1:0-2920 GCA_964552305.1 uncultured Comamonadaceae bacterium | reverse complement strand
CCGTGTTGACGTGGCAAAGCGCACCTTGGATTGGGCATGGATTGGGTGGCTTGTTCGAGCCAATGCAGCAGGCTTACGTCCAAATGAATTCGAAGCTCCACCCCGATTTTCGCCACGGCGCACACAACCAGCACTTGACCGTGGCCTCGCAATCGGGCCTGGTCGGACTCACTTTGTGGGTGGCCTTCCTTGTCCTGATGGCCCGTCACGTGTTCCGAAACAACCAATGGCCTCTTCATGCATGGGGATTCGTGGTGTTTTTCCTCTCGACGTGCTACGAAGACACCTTGGAAACCCAAGCGGGATTGCTGGTGGCTGCCCTTGCGCTTGGCTCAACCGCTTCCTTCTCAACGAAAGACTCCCCGGCTGGCTCAGACCAGGGTTGACCAATCCTCCTCTTCGGGGAATCGGTGTGCAGCAGGCAAGTGAAGCGCATGAAGCACTTGCAGCGCCTGCAGGGTTGGATGGCCTGAAACCAACCGAACCCTTCGATTGCACCATCGAATGGCGCCCCAAGACCTTCCTCGTCCCACACGGATGCGTACGCCCGCGTCCTTGGCTTCCTTCATCGTCTGGTGGGTGGGGTCAAGACAGAGCACCGCATCCAATCCTCGAAAACAGGCTGTCTTCGAAGGGTCCTCCCCTTTTTCTCTGACTTCGTCCACGTGCCGGCTCGTTTTCGCCGTCTCCACAAAAGACTCGTCACCGATCCAAACCACTTCGGATTCAGGGCTGTACGCTTTGAGGGCGCCTGCAAGCGCCACGGCGTGCTCGCAGGGTCCTTCGCCCACCACTCCAACTTTGCATGGCACAAAAGGATGACGCACTTGACGCCATTTCCAGTGGGCTGCCAGGGCCGACCGTCGGGCAATGGTCCAGCCTGTGGCGCCATCGCGCCATCCGCCCTGAATCACCCATTGCTTGAGCCATTGAAAGGCCGGTCGAATCCATGGCGTCCATGGGCCCGACACGCGATTCATGGCAAGGGCATCCTTCGCGCCAAGGGTGGCGTAATGGGCCCACTTTCTGCGATGCTCGGCGTGCGAATGAAAGCTGTAATGAAGCAAGTCGGATCGGAATTGACCGACACTCGATGCGTGACTTGGATCTGGGACCCAAGCTTCGTGCAATTGAACCCCTTCACCCACCGTTGTCCAACGTCCAGTGTCCTTGCGCCACAGCCGAATTTTCCTGTCGGGATACCACCCCCCATGACGAACCCAATGTCCCACGTAACTGGTCAACCGGGGCATGGACCACGCCGCTTGACCCGAATGGTCTGTCTCACGCCAAGCTTGGATTTCCTGCCGAAGTCCGTCGCTCAACGCCTCGTCCGCATCAAGGCTCAGCACGTGGTCGAATTTTGCCTGATCTGCCGCCCAATTCTTTTGGTCTGCGTACGTCGTCCAAGCGCGATGAATCACGCGGGCACCCATGGATTCGCCCAGGGCTTGGGTGCCATCGGTCGACCCTGAGTCCACAACCACCACCTCGTCTGTCACGCCTTCCAACGACGTCAAGCAGCGGGCCAAGTTCCGCCGCTCGTTGTGGGTGATGATGACCGCAGAGAGCACGAACCAAAGGTACTCTCCTGGTGCATTCAGCCTAGGGGGAAAACGACCAGAGATGTGGAAAACCTCAGTTGTTGACGCCCCGCGACGGAATTAGCTTTGTTTCATGAATGTCCTGTTGATTGGATCCGGCGGTCGTGAGCATGCCATGGCATGGAAATTGGCCCAAAGTTCGTTCCTCACCCAGTTGTTTGTGGCGCCTGGAAACGCGGGCACGGAACAGATGGCCACCAACCTCAAGTTGGACGCCAGCAACCACGATGCCGTGAGCCGCGCCATTCGCAAGCATGGCATAGGCATGGTCGTGGTGGGTCCCGAAGCACCCCTGACTGAAGGGCTCGTCGACCACCTGCTCGACTGTGGCAAGCATCCAGGATTGGTGGTGGTGGGGCCTCGTCGGGAGGGTGCGCAATTGGAGGGCAGCAAGGCGTTTGCCAAAGAATTCATGAAGCGTCACAACATCCCTACGGCCCAGCATGCGTCGTTCGAAGCCGACCAAGTGGACGAGGCGCTGGCACATTTGGCAAAGGCCAAATCACCCTACGTCGTCAAGGCGGACGGCTTGGCAGCAGGCAAAGGCGTCATCATCACGGACAACTTGGAAGAAGCCCAAACAGCCGTGAAAGACATGTTGTCCGGGGAATCGTTTGGGGACGCTGGCACACGGGTGGTCATTGAGCAATTCATGGACGGCATCGAATGCAGCATGTTCGCCATCACCGATGGCAAAGCTTACCATCTGCTGCCCTCGGCCAAGGACTACAAGCGCATCGGAGAAGGCGACGAAGGTCCCAACACAGGGGGCATGGGTGCCGTGAGCCCCGTGCCTTTCATGGATGCAGAATTTCACGAAAAGGCCATCAACCAGATCATCATTCCGACGATCAAGGGGCTTGCGGCGGATGGCATTCGGTACAGTGGATTCCTCTTCTTCGGATTGATGAAGGTCGGAGGCGACCCTTACGTGGTGGAATACAACTGCCGTTTGGGGGATCCTGAAACGGAGGTTATCATGCCTCGCATCCAATCCGATTTGCTTCACCTGTTTGAAAACCTGGGAGCAGGACTGCTCAGCGAGTACCACCTGCAGATTGACCCCAAGACGTGCAGCACGGTCATGTTGGTGTCCGAGGGGTACCCCGGGCCCTACCCCAAAGGATACGCCATCAAGGTGCCCGAGAAACTGGACAAGCAAACCGTGTTGTTCCACGCTGGAACCACCAAGTCACGCGGCGCCATTGCCACGGCAGGAGGTCGAGTCATGGCTTGTTCAGCCTTGGCTCCCACGCTCGAAGGGGCTTTGAAGAAAAGCTACGCGTTGGTAGACGCGGTTTCGTACGAAGGGAAGT
>CAZKGY010000242.1:0-2925 GCA_964552305.1 uncultured Comamonadaceae bacterium | reverse complement strand
GGCAACAGACGACGAAGGCAAGCAGGGTGCATCCGTCAAACTGGCCATCATTCGATGAGCATGCAGGGAGCCGACACACCCAAGGCGCCCCTGTCCAAGATGCCCCAGGTGGACACGACCATTTTCACCGAAATGTCGGCCTTGGCCAGCGCATGTGGGGCGCTCAACGTCGCCCAGGGATTCCCGGACCTCGAAACGCCACTCGCCCTCAGACAGGCCGTCACCGACGCCATCGAGGCTGGGCACAACCAATACGCACCCATGCCGGGCAATGCCGCCCTGCGCCGATGGCTCGCGGACGTTTGGCACAAGGGTGCGGGGTATGACCCAGAGACGGAAATCACCATCGGTGCAGGAGCATCAAGCGTGATTTTCGCCGCCATGACCGCCTTGTTGCACCCCGGGGACGAGGTGGTTTTGCAAGACCCCTGTTACGACTTGTACGCGCCTGTGGCGGAATTGAACCATGCCACAGTCGTTCGCGTTCCGTTGCTGGACAACCGTGGGGACATGAATGCACAGGGATTGGCGCAAGCCGTCAGCCCTCGCACGCGGTTGGTGGTCCTCAACAGCCCCCACAATCCCACGGGCCACGTCACCACTTCGGAGATGCTGGATGCACTGGCAAACGCCATGGCTGGCACCCATGCCTGGCTCATGAGCGACGAAGTGTACGGACCCATGGTGCACGACGGCAGGTCCGCACCCCTTCCCGCGATGCATCCGATGTTGCGGGCACGCACGATTGTGGCCGGGAGTTTTGGCAAGCTCTTTCACGCCACGGGCTGGAAAATCGGCTGGCTCGCGGCACCGGCCGCAGTGACCGCCGAACTCAGGAAGGTTCACCAATACGACGTCTTCTCCACCGGCGCCCCCATCCAAGCAGGACTTGCCGCATACCTCCCAACCCCAGAAGCCCAAGAGCACCTCACCACCGTGGGGCCGGTGTACGAGCAAAAGCGCGACCGCCTCTTGCGAGGGCTGGAAGGAACAGCGTTGACCTGGACGCCTGCCGAAGGAGGGTACTTCCAGGTGGTTGGTGTATCCCGTTACCTCAAACCCGGGGAAAGCGACGGCGACTTGGCCCGTCGATGGACCCGCGAACATGGCGTTGCGACCATCCCCATGGGCGCCTTTGGAGATTCCTGGGAACCGGCAGTCCGGATTTGCTTTGCCAAAGAAGACGCCACCCTGGATCAAGCCATTGGTTTGCTGAAAGCGATTCCGGTTGAACCGCCTCAGGACAAACGGACCGTGCCGGCTGCTAGAGAAGACACCGCCCAAGCCAAGGCATTGAGGGTCTTGGCCTTGCAGGAAGATTTGGTCTGGCAAGACCCTGAGGCCAACCGGAGCCACTTCGATCGCGTCATTGAACGCGAGTTGAAGGCCAAGCCCGCGGACCTTGTCGTCCTTCCGGAGATGTTCACGTCAGGGTTCGCGATGGAATCAGGCCACGTGGAAGACCTGGATGCATCGGGCAGAGGAGCAACCGCGAATTGGATGCTCCAACTGGCACAGCGCCATCAGGCCGCCCTTGTCGGCAGCGTGGCGGTCAGAGATCACAATGGGGTCGCCCACAACCGCATGTGGTTTGCCACCCCCGAAGGAGGTTTGTGGCATTACGACAAGCGGCACTTGTTCACGTTGGCTGGAGAGCACCACGCCTATGAGGCAGGGGTCGACAGGGTTGAAGTGCCTTGGCGGGGTTGGCGCATCCTCCTTCAAGTCTGCTATGACTTGCGCTTTCCCGCCTTCGTGAGAAACCACGGGGCCCACCCGTACGACCTGGCGATCTACGTGGCCAACTGGCCCGAGCCGCGACGCGAGGCGTGGCGAACACTGTTGCAAGCCCGGGCAATCGAGAACCAGGCCTTCGTTGTCGGAGTGAACCGATGTGGGACCGACGCCAACGGGCACCGCTACGCGGGAGACTCCTTGGTTGTGGACCACACGGGGACGCCCTTGGCAGACGCGGGGGGTCATGGCAACGCAACCGCGTTGCATGCCACGCTTGACCGCGAGGCCATGCTGACCTTCCGTGAAAAACTTCCTTTCCTGGAAGACGCCGACCGCTTCGGCTTGCGCTGAACTCGGCCTTGGCCCTCCCCTTACTTGAACGCGTTCTCGCCCGTGATGTCGAGACCCGTGATCAGCAAGTGGATGTCGTGCGTGCCTTCGTAGGTGATGACCGACTCAAGGTTGGCCATGTGACGCATGATTGGGTATTCGTTCATGATGCCCATGCCCCCGAGCACCTGACGCATCTCGCGTGCGATGTTGATCGCCATGTCGACGTTGTTGCGCTTGGCCATCGAGATCTGGGCAGACGTCGCGCGACCCTCGTTGCGCAACACCCCGAGGCGGTGCGTGAGCAGCTGCGCCTTGGTGATCTCCGTGATCGCTTCGGCGAGTTTTTTCTGTTGCAACTGGAAACCGGCAATCGGACGGCCAAACTGCGTGCGCTCCTTCGCGTAACGCAACCCCACGTCGTAGCAATCGAGTGCCGCACCGATGGCGCCCCACGCGATGCCGTAACGGGCGCTGTCCAAACAGCTCAACGGGGCACCAAGCCCTGAACGGCCGGGCAAAATGTTGGACTTGGGCACGCGGACGTTGTCAAAGATGAGTTCGCCGGTGTCTGAAGCCCGCAAGCTCCACTTGCCCTTCATCGTTGGCGTGCTGAACCCTTCCATGCCGCGCTCCACGATGACGCCGTGGATCCGGCCCTCCTCGTTTTTCGCCCACACCACCGCCAATTGCGCGAACGGTGCATTCGAGATCCACATCTTGGCGCCGTTGAGGATGATGTCGTCTCCGTCTTCCTTGTAGGAGGTGGTCATGCCACCTGGGTTCGACCCGTGGTCAGGCTCCGTCAGCCCGAAGCATCCCATCCACTCGCCGGTCGCGAGTTTGGGCAGGAACTTC
>CAZKGY010000241.1:0-2926 GCA_964552305.1 uncultured Comamonadaceae bacterium | reverse complement strand
GAGGCCGTCATGAAGACGGTGGGCTCGTTTTTGGTCGTTGAATTGATGCGTCAAGGCAAGGCCCCGCAAGAGGCATGCGAAGAAGCCGTTCATCGAATCATGGACCGCATGCCTACCGACGATTTGCAAGTGGGATACCTCGCCCTTTCTCGAGAAGGCGGCATCGGCGGACACGCGATTCACGGAGGCTTCAACTACGCCCACACCACCGTTCAAGGAGGACAATTGGTGGATGCCACCCACGGCTGACAACCCCATGTCAATGTCACCCATCCCTTCGTTTTTGCTCTGGCTTCGTTTGACGAGGCCGTGGAACGTGCTGGCCATGGGGACCATGGTGGCGCTCGTGCTTCGTTGGCAAGGGTATCCAATGGGCGACCTTCTCCATTCAGGCAAGGCGGGGTGGGTGGTCGTCCCCATGCTTGTGGGTGCCGCTGGCAACCTCATCAACGACTACTTCGACGTGCGCGAAGACCGAATCAACAAGCCCCAAAAGGCCTTCGTGGGAAGAGGCGTCAAGCGTCGTGTCGTGATGGTGACCCATTGGGGGTTTTCGCTCGTTGCGTGTGGGTGGGGCGCATGGCTCAGCCATGAAATGGGCTCCGCTTGGCCGGTGGCGACGGTTGCCGTCCTGACGGCGATCCTTTGGATGTATTCGCCCCTTTTGAAAGGCCGAGGTGCATGGGGCAACGTCGCCATTTCCTTGTGCGTGGCCAGCCTCGTGCTGTGGGGTGGTTTGTTGCCGTTTGCGTCAACCTTCCGCATGCAAGGATTGTCCATCCCTCCCCTCATGCTGGCCAGCATCTTGGGCGCGTTGAATTTCCTGCGCGAATGGGTGAAAGACTTGCAAGACATCCATGGCGACCGTGCCGCGAACCATCGCACGATGGCTTCTCGACTTTCTCCTACGCAGAATCGTGTCGGGCTCATGGTCGGCGCAACCTTGACCACCGCGTTCAGCCTGGGTTGGATGGCATGGCAAGCGGCCCACTGGGGTTGTTTGATCGGAACAGCAGTTGCAGGCGTGGCATGCACTTGGCTCGCCTTTCGTGGCAACCATCGAAGGTTGTCTGCCTGGATGAAACTGTGGATGGGGCTTTTGTTTTGGCCCCTCCTCTGAATGTTAAGCGAATCCTTAACGTGAGGTTCACAATGTCGCCTCGCCTTGCCAAGACCTTTGCAAAAACTACAAAGGCATGATTCGTTTTTGTTCCATGGCAGCTTTGCTTCTGTTCTCCTCAACCATGTGGAGCCAAGGAGCCATTCGAGGCGTCATCGCAGATGCCCAAACTGGCGAAACGCTCATCGGCGCGAACGTGGTCATCAAGGACCCCTACGTGGGTGCCATGGCCGACATCGATGGCAACTTCAGCTTGGAAGGCCTCGCTCCGGGCACGTACGAAGTGGTCGGAAGCTTCATTGGATACACCCCATTGACGGAAACGGTGACCGTGAACAACGACGTGGTCTTGGTGAATTTCAACCTCTACGCTGAGACGTTTGTGATTGAAGAAGCCGCCGAAGTGGTGGCCAAGGTGGACCGGTCGCGCGACGTCTACATGGAGAACATCAAGAAGAAGAGCGCCTCAAGCATGGATTTCATCTCGAGCCAGCAGATCAAGCAGGCCGGGGACAGCGACGCCGCAGGGGCCATCAAGCGAGTGCCTGGCGTGAGCACCGTGGGCAACTTCGTGTTTGTGCGCGGATTGAGTGACCGTTACATCAAGACCACGCTGAACGGTGCTGAGGTGCCCTCCATGAACCCTCGTCGCAACAGCATCGAGATGGACCTCTTCCCCACAGCCTTGGTGGACAACCTGGTCATCATGAAGACCCAAACAGCGAACCTGCCAGGCGATTGGGCCGGTGCCTACATCAGCGTCGAGACCAAAGACTTTCCAGACGAATTCACCTTCAACTACAGCTCCACGGTAGGCTTCAACGACCAAACCACGTTTCAGGATGTGTTGGGCTCCAACGAGGGCAGTACAGACTGGCTTGGCTTCGACGATGGGACTCGTGCCCTGCCAAACGCTGTGGCCGGGGTCACCGCCGACGACTGGGCTTACCGCCAGACCACTAGCTTTTACGACGACCTCGTTTACATGGGATATGGAGACCAACTCCAGGAGTTGGGCTACGAGCAAGGAGACATTGCACTGAACAACATTTTCCAGGTGTTTTCCCAACTTGACGACAACAATGGGACACTCGTGGATTTGAGTGGTGCCGACGCTTGGACCACGTTCTTGGAGGAAGGAAGGTCCGCCCACAACGAACAGGCCAACCAACCCCTCACCCAAATCGGCCAAAGCTTCAGCAACACGTGGGAGGTGCAGCGCCGCACGGCGCCATTGAACTGGAGTCACAGCTTGAGTTTGGGCAACCGCACCACGTTGTTTGGCCGTCCGCTCGGATACATCGTGGGATTGCAATGGGGCCAGAACTTCAACCATTACGAAGGCGGTGAGTACGGCCGCTATGCTGGGGGAAGCGTGGCCGGTGACAGCTTGGGGCTGGACCGCTACTACGACGACGCAAGGACTGACGCCACTTACAAGTGGAACGCCCTCATCAACTTGTCGTACAAGTTGAACGAATTCAACAAGGTCAGCGTGATGGCCATGCCCAACATGAGCGGCACCTCATCCACCCGACTCCAAGACGGCATCAACCCTCGGGACCACGACGACTTTCAGCGCCAAATCACCCACCGCTACGAGGGACGTGAGTTGAACATTTTCCAGTTGCGCGGGGAACACTTCTTGCCAGCCTCAAGCACCAAAATTCGTTGGAATGCTTCGCAAGCCCAAGGCACGTTGAATACCCCTGACCTGCGCGTCTTCTTCAACAATTACCGCGTGGAGGACGAGGACACCACCTACAGCATCAACCAAAGCTTCTACCCCTCGCCCACCCGCTACTT